>JAYKJC010000001.1:0-5232 GCA_035285885.1 Leptolyngbyaceae cyanobacterium
AGCGTCTCGCTGGGAATGCCCGCTAGAGCCTCTGGCTCCCATACAAATGTGGAGCCGGAGGCTCCCGCAGCGGTTCACTGCCAGAGGCAATGGAACCAGAAATTAGAGAACGCTAAACAAGTACGCATCCTGCCACCGCCCACAAAAATTCGTAAGTCCTATCCATTTCTCCAAGTCCAGACCACAAAGCAAGGGGCTGAAGCCCCTTGCCTGATGCCTCGTGCATTCGGGAACCTATTCGGCTGACTGATTGAGCATGCTGGCCGCATCATGGGGACCAACAAATGACAGATAGGGTGGAGCACTGAAATGCTGAGAGGCCGTGTTGAGAATTTCTTCAGCGGTTAGATTCGCGACCGTATCTTGAAACGTCTGGTCAAAGTCGATTCCCAACCCCAGCACCTCATACCATCCGTAGAGCTGCGCCATTTGTGCATTGGTTTGTTTGCCGAGAGCATACTGACCCAACAGCTTATTCTTTGCGATTTGTAACTCACCTGGGGTGAGCGCCTGATGGCAAATGCGATCGATTTCTTTTTGTAGCCCGTGAATCGCTGTTTCCACGTTGACGGGAGCCGTCCCCATATAGGCAACGAAATGAGAAAGATCGACCCGAGTGGGATAAATGGCAGAAACGTCGTAGGCCAGGCCGAGCTTTTCTCGCAGTTCTACAAACAGCCGACTCGATAAGCCGTTGCCCAAGTGGGTGCTCAGCACCTTCAGGGCGGTGTAGTCAGAGGAATGAACGGATGCGGCAGGATAACCCAACATCACAATGGCCTGCATCGTTTCTTGAACATCGACGGTCAGTTGAGGCTGACTAGTTGGAGGAACAACCTCCAAACTTTGAGGGCGATACGGGTTTTGCGTCGATGAATCAACACCTTCTGCGGATGTTGGCGTCCAATCGCCAAAGACCGCTTCGACCTGGGCGATCGCCGCCTCAGGATCAATCCGACCGACGATGCTAACGACCATTTCCTCAGGTCGAAACACATCGCGATAGTACGTCCACAAATCGTCTCGCGTCATCTCAGCCAGCGTCGCTTCCGTACCCAGCCCCGATTCTCCGTAGGGGTGATCTCCATAGATCAGGGATCGTAAGTTCTGATAGGCCACAGAAAAGGGCTGTTCTCGCATTGAACGAATGCCCTGGAGGGTCAACCGACGTTCCAGTTCAACTTCATGCTCAGGGAAACTGGGCGATCGCACAATTTCAGCCGCCAGCTTTAAAACATCGGAGAAGTCTGACGCCACTGTTTTCAGCCCAACCAAACAATAGTCAGTGGTGGCGTCGGTGCCCAGACTGGCTCCAATCGACTCTACTTTTTCAGCAATGTCTTGCGAAGACAGGTAATCTGTCCCTTTTGTCAGCACCGCAGCCATCAGGTGCGAGACCCCATCTTTACCGGGACGTTCAAACCGACTTCCTCCGTTAATCAAAATGCGGCTGGAGACGATGTCGGCAGCAGAATTTTCAACTGCAACAACAGTTAACCCATTCTGCAAAACGGTGCGGTGAATTTTTCGAGATTGGGTCATGCGAGATGTGCTAGAAGAAGCCGACATAGGATATAGATTCGCCTGTTAAATTTCTTAAGAATTACAATAGCAGCAACTCATTGTAGCCACGGTACGAGTCATCTTGCAGCACAAGCAACAGATCCTTAACCCGCTCCTTCGCCAGCATAGGACTGAGTCTTTCAAAGGGGACGGGGTCAAGAATGCTCAAAGAAGAGATTCTAGAGACTGCTCGTCATGCGCTGCTGGTCATGCAAGCCAACCGGACTCAGAGTTGCAGCAATGAACGCCATGCGGCACTCTTGCTAGAGTACCCGTCTATGGGGTCAAGCACCTAATCGAGGGGCTTGATAATCATGGCAGCGTAGCGTTGCGGAGACAGGTAATGTTGAGCAATTGACCGCAAATCTTCAGCCTGAAACGATTGAATGTGGGCTGGATAGGTGGTTGATAGTTCTGCCTTCGCAATGGTGTTGTAGTAGCCATACAGGCCAGCCAGTTGATTCGCCGTTTCTGTCGAAAATGCGTAATCATTGCACAGCAGGCACTTATATCGACTCAGCTCCTTGTCACTCATCGCCCGTTCTGCCAGTTCTGAGAGGCGATCGCCAATAATTGCTTCGACCATATCCAGATGGTCTGGCTCTAGCCACGCACTCACCATAAACAGACTCGACTCCCGCTGAAGTGAGAAATTACTCCCAACGGCATGAACGAGTTGGCGCTCTTCGCGCAGTTCTCGAACCAACCGGGCCGATCGCCCACCTGCCAGGGCGACCGACAGCAAGTCTAGGCCATAGGCTTCGTGGAGTTGGTCAATACCGGGGCCTTGCCACGCCATCAAGAGCCGCGCCTGCTCAACCCGAGACAATCCCATTTCTTGTCGATGGATACGGGCCACAGGTTTTTCTTTGATTGGGGTTTGGGCAGTGGGCCGAACCCGAGGCAAAAATCCATTGAATGCTTTTCGTACCAGATCGAGGGTCGGAGCCAGCTCAACATCACCGATGACCACAACCGTCATGTTCTCAGGCTGATAGTGCATCTGATGAAACTGACGCATCTCGTCGGGCGATCGCCCCATCAGCGTTTCTTCTGTCCCCAAGACTGAGCGACCATAGGGATGGGTGCGATAGAGGCTTTCCATAAGCGCCTGATACCCGACCCAGTCGGGATCATCTTGAGCCTGGCGCAATTCTTCGAGCACCACGTCTCTTTCTCGCCCAAACTCATCATCTGGGATGGCTGCTCTCAACAACAGCTCAGCTAAACTATGGAGCCCTTCCTCCAGATAGGGAGAAGCCACGTTAATAAAGAAGTGGGCATAGTCATGACTGGTGGCGGCATTGGCCACCCCCCCACAGGTTTCGATGACATGGTCAAAATACCCAGGGGGACAGTGCTCAGTCCCTTTGAAGATCATATGCTCCAGGAAATGAGCCATGCCAGACCAGGAATCAGGTTCGGCGATCGCCCCAGCTCTCACCCAAACATCTACCGTCACCACTGGAGATGTCGGCAGATACTGATGGATGACCGTCAGCCCATCTTCAAAACTATGCTGGTTCGCGGGAAATGTTTCGGTAGCTAACAGCTTCAAGTACCTCTAAATCAAACGTCATCAACATTGCCCATTTCAACTTGGGCATGGGCTTGAACCATCCCTATCATAAAGGAAATGATTCAAGGATTGTAATCTTAAACACACAGGATCGTGGACGGATGAAAGGTGACTTTACACTCTCAAGAGTGCACTGGAGTGATGTAAAGCAACAGTTCTTATCATTAAAGCATCAATACCCTTTACACATGGGCATACTATTCGCTGGACAGTACTTTAAAGTGCAGATTCAAAACTTTAGTCTTACCGGAGAACCGCTCACCACAACCCCATGTGACCATCATGCAAATAAACAACCTTGAAGACGTGGATAAGGTTCGTCAGCAATACGAAGTCTTCCCCTATCCCCATAAGCCGATCGATCTTCATCCTAGAGATGCGGATCCGAATCTCAACTCCTTTTTTATCCATAGTCTTGTTACGCCCTACTATCTCCGCAACCAGAAGGTCGTCTCCACCGAAGGCAAAATCATTCTCGATGCAGGCTGTGGCAGCGGATACAACGCCCTCCGTCTGGCTACGGCAAATCCGGGTGCCCAAATTGTGGGTATCGACCTGTCGCCCGAATCAGTAAAGCTAGCAGAGAAACGCCTTCAGTACCACGGCGTTGAGGATGCAGAATTTCACGCCATGTCCATAGAAGACATCCCCCAACTCGGCTTGGAATTTGACTACATCAACTGTGACGAAGTGCTGTATCTACTGCCTGACCCACAGGTGGGGCTGAATACTTTAATGTCGGTTTTGAAGCCCGATGGCATTCTCCGGTCTAATCTTCACAGCAGTTTTCAACGGCAAGTCTATTATCGAGCCCAGGAACTCTTTCGGATGATGGGACTGATGGATGAAGCCCCTGGTAATGAGGAGGTTGTGGTTGTTCAAGAAACAATGGCTGCTCTTAAAGATCAAGTAAATCTAAAGGCCAATGGTTGGAATGCAGAGTTTGCAAAAGACACAGAAGCTAACCATGCGTTGATGAATCACTTAATTCAGGGAGATAAAGGATTTACGATTCCAGATTTGTTTGCCATGTTGAGCGAAGCAAATGCAGAATTTATCAGCATGGTGAACTGGCGAGATTGGGATCTCCTGGGGTTGTTCAAAGATCCCGACGACTTGCCTACAATTTGGGGATTTGCGATTCCTAATTTAAGTGTCGAAGAACAATTGCGAGTCTTTGAGTTAATGAATCCGGTTCATCGCCTGCTTGATTTTTGGTGTGGCCACCCTGACGTTACCCAACCATTCAATCCAGTTGTTGAATGGCATATCGAAGATTGGACTCGGGCTACCGTATCCCTGAATCCTTTGCTGCAAGGCCAGCAGATTCGAAATGACTTAATCGATCGCATTAAAAGCCACAGGGTTTTTGAATTCAGTCGATATATGGATATGACGACCATGACCCCCATTAGCTTTGAGAGTCATTATGCTGCTGCACTGTTGCCGCTTTGGGACAGTCCCCAACCCTTCTCAGTTCTGGTGAAGCGCTACCTTCAGCTCCATCCCATCGATCCTGTAACGCTAGAGCCTACCGATCAATCCGTTGCCGTTGAGCAAGTTCGTCAACTGATTCAAAAACTAGAAACATTTCTCTATGTGATGGTTGAACGAACGGAGTAAAGGTTATAGATGGCGTACCCGTCCCCTTCGACTCCGCTCAGGGGACTTATTGCATAGGTTTTGGCCGGGAGACGTAATGCGTTCGCCATAGCGTTGCGAAGCAAAACGACTATGCTCAGCCAGCATTGTTTCTGGGACAGTGACCAGATGGCTTGATCCATCTGCTCAGTCTCTTCAGCCAGAAAATGGATGAGTTCTTGAATCCAAGCATTTTCAGATTTTTTTTAATAGGGTGATCGCAAATTAAAAAGAAGTGGGCAAGTTAGATTCAGGAGTTAGAAATCCAGTATCTAGAAACTCTAAGGAGAAACATTCATGAAGAGCGAACTCAAAGCAAAGTTCATCCAGCACCTGATCAACAAGCGCGAAAACGAGGGTTTCACCCTGATCGAGCTTTTGGTTGTTATCATCATCATCGGTATTCTTTCCGCAATTGCTCTACCTTCTTTCCTCAACCAGGCAAACCG
>JAYKJC010000002.1:0-7032 GCA_035285885.1 Leptolyngbyaceae cyanobacterium
AATTTTCCCATGAGGTAGAGAATGGTCTGGGGTTCTGGGCTGCTTGTTGAATCGTGCTGCTGTTCACAAAGTCCAGATTCAGACGACTCGACACCGCTTTTCGAGTGTAGATTTTCGCATCAGAATCCTCGATAGAAAACAGCTCCGACGTGTTTCCCACACTTTCAGCGTTGCCCAGAATAAGAAAACCGGAAGCTCTGAGACTGTAGTGAAAGATGGATAAGACTCGCTGCTGCAATGAAGACTGAAAGTAAATTAAAACATTGCGACAGCTCACCACATCCAGGTCAGAAAAGGGCGGATCGCTGCCCAGATCATGTCGGGCAAAAATGCAAAGTTCTCGCACAGCCTTTTTGATTTGATAGCCACCCTCCACTTCGGTAAAGAAAAGCCGCCGCCTTTCTGCCGAAACGTTTTCCAGGCGACTTTCTCGATAAATGCCCAGGCGGGCTTCTTCAATGGCCCTGTCATTAATGTCGGTGCCAAAGATTTGGATGGATGGAGCCGCATTCATTTGAGATTTCCATTCCAACAAACAAATGGCGAGGGAATAGACCTCTTCTCCAGACGCACACCCCGGCACCCACAAGCGAATTGATTGACTCGGTTGAGCCGATGAGCGATACGCCCAAACGGAGGGAATAATGCGTTCTTTGACGGCCTGGTACACCTCTTTATCACGAAAAAAGCTGGTGACTGAGATTAAGACATCTCTGTAGAGAGCATCGACTTCAGAGGGATGGTCGTGTAAGTACTGAATGTAGTCATTCAGGTCGGAGATGCTGTGCAAGGCCATGCGGCGCTTGAGGCGGCGTCCAAAGGTGGTGCGTCGATAGGTTGAGAAGTTAATCCCAATCTTATTTTGCAGCAGCCCAAATACCGGAGCCAAGTCCTCATCCCCAAAAGATGATGCTTCACTGGTCTGCGGTGGAGGCTCATACAGATAAGGATGTTGGCTGATGGTAATCAGCTCCCGGGCGATCGCCCAAAGATCTAATACCTTATCGACGGATCCCGTGGCGATCGCCGCACGAGGCATCTCGGTAAATTCAGCCGTTGATGGATCTTGGGCGATGGTAATGCCACCCGCCGCCCGGACAGCCTCGATCCCTGCGCTTCCATCATTGTTGCTGCCCGATAGGAGGATGGCGATCGCCCTATTTTTGCGATCCTCCGCCAGAGACTTGAAGAAGACATCGATCGTCTTCACCCGACCATGACTCATGAAAAAAAGCCGCACTTGAGACAGTCAAGCGTGGCTTTTTTAGCGCTACTGATCATTCCTGATGCCCAGCGTCTCGCTGGGCATCCCAACGCGGAGCCTCTGGCTCCTGTTTAGTAGGAGCCAGAGGCTCCAAAGCAGCTTCCCCTTCAGAGAAAAGGAATGGAGGTGCTAATTTGAGGAATGATTTTCGTAGGGACGTACGGCCTACGCTCCTACAGTCGGTCATTTCACAGTCGGTCATTTCATCGACCACACTTTGGTGATTTGGTGCCTCAACCCGGACAGAAGGGGCGACCGTTCCGATTCAGCTCGATCCGTCCTTCTCGACCATCAAATAAAATTGGTTTCTTACTTCCGGTCGCATCAATGGTGTAGAGGCGCGGCTGAGACACCAAGCACTGTTCCACGGCACTGGCCCACGTTTCTAGAGAGATGTCTTGCCCCGCTTCGAGTTCGCGCACCTGTTGAGTCGTTTGCGCCAGCTGAAGCCGAACGCTGGTGGCCGTTTGCACCGGGTCATCGCTGACTTGAATTGCGCCGAGAATGAGCGATCGCCCATAGGGATCACCATCATTCGCCCCGTAATCAGCAATAAATCGGCGGCTGTCTCCTGCGTCTGTCGATAAGCAGAACAGATCGAGCCGTTGCAGTCCACCCGGTCGTCGAGGATTGGGCGGATAGAGCGATCGCATGTCGCAAATGTCGTTCGTCGGGCCCTGGGCAGTGGGCGGAAAGAAGGGACTGGGGGCCGGGGGCGTCAGCGCTGCTCCAGAAATGGGCGTTTCAAACAGCGGCGGCTCGGTGATCAGAAAGTCGCGCAAAAGCTGCACACGAGGAGTGACCGCCTCCAGCGACACTCGAAACTCATCCGTGAGGGGACTATTGGACGACTCGTCCTCATCTACTTCGATATAGGTTTCTGCGGGAAACACAAAGTCAATTGGTAAGACCGGAAAAGAAGGTAAGACCACATCTTCAATCTCGACACGAGAACGAGACAACTCGCCACGTCCCCCTTCATGGAAATCAACCGCCACGAGCTGATGTTGGTGAACATCGGCATCGTTGAATGCAGGAATGATCTGTCCAGTACTCGGTGCTGGATTTCTGAACCGTTCAGGTAATGATGATTCTGATCGTGATGTTTCTGAAGGACTGTCCAACTTTTCTATTGAGTCAACCCTCTCTATTGAGTCAACCCTCTCTATTGAGTCAACAGAGTCAACCATAAAGAATGGAGCCTGTTCCATCTGGAAGGTTTCTGGCGCGGCGATAAGAACAACGCTCTCGTAACCGACCGCCCGATTTCTCATAAACGAAGTAAGTTTTAGCACATCAATCTTAATCGCGCCGGATAGCTGTAGGGTGTCAATTGAGGTGGTATCAATGGCGGGAAGAGTTTTGGGGGGAGGGTCTGCTTGGGCGATCGCCGCTGCAATCGTACAGAAGGTCAAGCTAGAAATACACATAAGTCACGCTACATATAACGGTCATTTTGCTACTCCCCTCTTCTTTGTTTTTTCTTTTTGTCGGGAATTCACAGCTTCGTTTCAGGATTTTCTTAGCAATTCTTTTCAACTTGGCGGGGGCTTTGCCTACAGGAGATTAAGAAAACCTGGCGCTTCCGACTATTCTCTAGAAACGTAACGAATGATAGGGACGGTGCCAGCATTCATCGGGCATTCATCGTAGCGGTGTAGGGTAGCGAGGCCACATCACTGGCGTTCAAGCGCCTGTAGGGGCATACGGCGTACGCCCCTACGGCCATCATTGAAATTGGATAAAGCCTCGCATTGCCTTGCCCCTACCCGCAACCCACATTGCCCCTGGCTTCCTTGTTCCCAGCGTCTCGATGGGAATGCCCATGAGAGCCTCTGGCTCCCGTTCAAATGGAGCCAGAGGCTCCCGCAGAGGCTCCCTGCCAGAGTCAGGGAACCAGAAACACTGCTACTGCCACGCTAAACAAGTGCAATGCCTTGCACCTACCCGTCACCTAAATTTTCGGTTTATCAAACTCCCAATCGCTTCATTTCCAGTGGTCTAAATCCCAAACGTGAAAAAACCGCCATATTCCGACCGGAATACTCGACTTTATGCAACACTAATAAATCCATGGGTAGCCCTTACGGGTTTACCCCACCTAAATCCATGATGGGATTCGCTGATATCACTTCAGCCTGTTCAGCTTTAGCGCACTGTTGAGGGAATGCAATGACTGTTGAAAATGCTTTGACCTGGAAGCACGTCTTAGCCGACAAAATGCCCCCAAGTTGGGCCGAAGAAATTGATACATTTGAGAACCAAATGGCGCTGCGCCGTCAGGGAAAGCTGGATGAGAAAGTTTTCGCTGAGTTGCGCCTCCGCCGGGGAGCCTACGGTCAGCGCTATGACAATGGCTACCGCTACGATGGTTTTGAGTCCGTAACGATTCCGTTTCCCAATACGGAGTTGACCAAAGGGCCAGACACCAAGTGGGAAGCGCCCGGCATGCAGCGGATTAAGCTGCCCTACGGCGGCATGACCGCTGAGCAAATGGAAGTGCTGGCCGACATCGCTGAAGAATATTCCGACTGCATCATTCACATCACGACCCGTCAGGATATCCAGCTCCACTTCATTTCCCTGGATGACACGCCCGACATGCACCGTCGCCTCGCCTCCGTTGGCATCACGACCCGTGAAGCCTGCGGCAACTCGGTGAGAAACGTGACCGCCTGTCCGTTAGCCGGAATCTGCCGCGATGAACAGTTTGATGTCACCGGGTATGCCAACGAAACGGCGCACTACTTCCTGGGCCATCGCGACGTTCAAGACTTTGGCCGAAAGTTTAAGATTGCCTTCTCCGGCTGTAAGCAACATCCCTGCGGCTTGACCTCCATGCATGACCTGGGCCTCATCGCCAAAAAGCAGGTAATTGATGGCGAGGAAAAAGAAGGATTTGAGATGTATGTGGGCGGTGGCTTGGGTGCCGTTCCATTCCTCGCAAAACTGTTTGATGAGTTTGTCTTGCCCGAAGAACTGATGCCGCTGTCGCAGGCGATCGCCCGTGTCTATGCGCGTCTGGGTGAGAAGAAGAACCGCAACAAAGCCCGCATCAAGTTCCTGGTACAAAAGCTGGGCATCGACGAGTTCCGTCGCCTTGTCTTAGAAGAACGTGAAGCCCTGGAGAACGATCCCGAGTGGACCACCTGGCTGAACAATATTTCCTCCTACGAAGAAGCCGGGCTGCCTGAGCCTGCCTCTAAGGGACAGACCATCGATCTGGGTGACGAGGCGGCGGCCTTTGAGCTGTGGAAGTCCACCAACTGCTATCAGCAGCGTCAAGAGGGATTTGCGGCGGTGACCATCGCCCTTCCCCTCGGCGACTTGACCGCTCAGCAAATGCGCGATCTGGCAACGGTGTCTCGTCAGTTCACTAACGACAACGTGCGGACAACCGTCGAGCAAAACATTCTGCTCCGCTGGATTCATGAAGCAGACTTGCCTGCCCTCTATCTGGCGCTCAAGGAGATCAACCTCTGTGAGGCAGGTGCCCAGACAATTATTGACATCACCGCATGCCCCGGAACCGACACCTGCAAGCTCGGCATTTCTAGCTCTCGGGGATTGGCGGGAGAACTCCGGAATCGCCTCACTCTGAAGCAGTGGCAGTATGACGAGTCTCTCAAAGATATCCGCATCAAAGCCAGCGGATGCTTCAACTCATGCAGTCAGCACACCGTCGCCGAAATTGGCTTCTACGGCTCCAGCCGTTTAATCGATCGGCACCGGGTGCCCCACTTCCACCTGGTGCTGGGCGGCGAGTGGAGCAACAACGCGGCTGAATACGGGCAGTCCTTGGGCGTCATTCCCTCCAAGCGCATTCCCGATGTGGTGGAGTTCCTCATCGACATGTACATCGCTGAGCGTCAAAACGGTGAGAAGTTCCCACAGTTTGTGAAGCGGGTGGGCAAGAAGACCATCAAGGATCGGGTGCAGCCCTTCACCCTGGTGCCGTCCTACACAGAAGACAAGTCCTTCTACCACGACTGGTCAGATTCTCGCGAATACTCCATCGGTGACATCGGTGTGGGTGAGTGTGCCGGAGAAGTCGTGACGCTCACGGACTTCGGCGTGGCAAAAGCGGAGAGCATCTACTTCGATGCGGCTCTCTTGCTGGAGGAAGAATCCACCAACGGCAACGTCCAGGCAGCGGCAGACAAAGCGCTGGAATCGATGGTTAAGGCGGCTCAAGGTCTGCTGAAGGTGGGCAACATCGACATCTCAGATGAACCCAGCGTCATCGTCAGCGAGTTCCGCAAGTACTTCTACGACACGGAACTGTTCTTCGATCCGTTCGCCAAAGGGAAATTTGCCAGCTACTTGTTCAACGCCTTTGAGCAGCGTGAGACCCCTGCGGATCTCGATCGCGCGAAGCAGTTGATTGAAGAAGCTCGTCTGTTTATCGAAGCAGCCCATGACTGCAATGCCCGCATGGTTCAGTCAGGGATCAACAGTCCCGCAAGCTTTAGCCGCTGGCTGATGGATCGTGAAATGGCAGGGGTATAACCCCTTGTTCATTCTCTTTCTTGTTTCTGGTTCCCTGCCTCTGGCAGGGAGCCGCTGCATGAGCCTCCGGCTCTATTTGAATGGGAGTCAGAGGTTCTCGCTGGCAGTCCCAGTGTCTCGCTGGGAACAAGAAATTCATTCTCAATCTGGCCCATTCTCAGAATTCATTCTCAAAATCCATCCACAACGTTTATCCACAAAAGTCATTCTCAACGTAAGGAGTATAGGGTGTGAACCTTGACCGATTTGCTGTGAAATTCTTTGCTCAGTCTGAGCCGGATGTCGATGATGCCGCATTCATTGACATCTTTCATGAGTGGATTCGCCTGAAGCGACTGAATCAGGTGATGCTAGACGTGGCCGACTATCGCCATGTGCCCGAAGGCCCAGGCATCATGCTGGTCACTCACGAAATCAACTACGCCATGGACCGCAACGACGGAAAGTTTGGCCTCTACGCTCAGCGCAAGGTGGGTGATGAGGAAACCTTGAAGGAGCGCATTCTTGGTCTGGTGAAATCAACGGCTCAGTTTGGCTCATTGCTGGAAGCCGAAGCCAGTCTGCAAGGGAAAATTAAGCTGGACGGGAGTACCTTTCACTACATTGCCAACGATCGCCTGAATGCGCCCAACACCGAAGAGGCGTTTAATGCGATTAAGAAAGATTTGGAGGCGATCGCCGCAGAAATCTACCCCGGCAAAACGGTTTCCGTGACTCGGCTCGACAACGATCCGCGTGCCCGCCTCACCGCCGTAGTTACGGTTGACGACTCCGTGGATATGAGTAGTTTGGTTGCTGCTTAAGGGTTCATCTGCCTGGTTCTTCCTAATTTCTGTCATTGCCATCGAGATAGGGGGCAACAGGTTCGAGTGTCGTTCTCCGTGTGATCGGCATCGGTCGTAATGGGGTTGTCATGGTTCTGGAATTATCGAGTAAATGCGAATATTGTCTGTCAGCTCTGATTGAGTTGGCAGACCTTTATAGTAGCGGTCAACCCCTCCAAATTCGCCAGATTGCCAAGCGGCAAAACATCCCAGAGCGCTACCTCGAACAGCTCCTTCTCTTGCTGAAGCGGGGAGGCTTTGTGAAAAGTCAGCGGGGCATTCACGGAGGGTATTTACTGGCGAGAGAACCTCAAGCCATCTCACTGCTCGACGTGCTGCACTGCATTGATGGGCAAGAAACTCCCCGTCACACCGAAGAATGCGCCGAGCAAACCCCGGAGTGCAAAACAGTTCACACGGTCTGGGGCAACGCCT
>JAYKJC010000003.1:0-6287 GCA_035285885.1 Leptolyngbyaceae cyanobacterium
AACTCGTCCGCCGATATCAGCCCCACCTGGACAAGATTCTGTATCACCTGGCTCCAGATTGGGGCGATCGCGCCGATCTCGCCCAAGAAGTCTGGATTCGGGTGTATAAAAACTTGCGACGGTTGCAAGAACCCGGAAAATTTCGTAGCTGGGTGACCCGTATCGCAACGAATTTGTTTTATGACGAACTCAGGAAACGGAAGCGGGTTCAAAGTCCGTTGTCTCTTGATGCTCCCCGTCAAGCCGATGATGGTGAGATGGATTGGGAAATCGCAGATGAAGATCCGGGGCCAGCCCAAGACATCATGACCCGCGAATTTTACGATCAGCTGCGGGAGGCGATCGCCGATCTACCCGAAGCCTTCCGAACGACGATTGTTCTGCGAGAAATTGAAGGAATGGCCTACGAAGAAATCGCAGACATCACCGGAGTGTCATTGGGAACCGTAAAATCTCGCATTGCAAGGGCGCGTCAGCGCTTACAGGCTCAGCTAGAGTTATATATTAATGCATAGGCTATTTAGGGAAGACAATTCTTGAAACGTCAGGATATATGGGCGTGTGGGGGCATCTCCGCACGCCCATATATCCTGACGGGCTGCTCTTGATTCCGTTAAGTTTCTTGATCAATCCTTAAGAATCGAAATATTTTAGAAATTCCGGGAGCAAAATAATCGGGAATTGCGTCATCTAGAATATGAACTGAGTGAAAATCAGAATGCATTTACATAACCAGGTCTAAACTGCTCAATTAGCTTTGGCTTAATCCCTCTTAAGAAGTTGACGAATGCTTAATAGATCAGTACTTTCATCACCTCTCTTGAAAGGAGACTGAGGCACCTCACTCGGGTCTAGACGCTCTTTTTTGGTCGAGGCAGTCTTTGTCTAGGCGATTTGGATGTCATCTATTGAGGTGTCCACTGATTTCTTGAAACAATTTAGTTACAATTCTCTACTACGAGATACTTCGGTTCATTTAATATCCTGACCTGGTGACTTAACATCTAGTGCTTAATTTGGATTCTGAAATGTCTAACAAGTCTCATGACTACAACGATGCGATGCATCCTCACTTTGAGCACGATCATCGCCAGAAACACTCTAACTCTCAAGATTCAGATACGTTGGATAGCTTGAAGCGCGATCGCTGGGAGCTTTTAAACGCTTACCTGGATAGCGAGGTCACGCCAAAAGAGAAGCGAATGGTCGAGCGGTGGCTCAAAGAAGATCAGAAAATGCAGTGCCTATATGCACGGTTACTTCAACTGCGCTGTAGCTTTCAAGCTGTTCCCGTACCTCCAGGCGGAACGTCTGTTGAAGAAGTTGTTCAAGGGGTGTGCAGACGCATTGATCGTCAGCGCATTCGTCGGAACATTGTCATAGGGGGAGCGGCGATCGTCGCCTTAATCGGTGCCGTTGTTACCAGCAACATTAACTTAAGGCAACTCCCGTCCCAGTCCATTGACGGCCCTGAACTCAAATCAGATGGCTTAGACTTACCACTCGATAAGCCTTTACTGCCATCGTTTGAAGAGGGAGGCTTGAGTATTCCACTTGAAAAGGTGGGTGACTCCATCCAAGAGCTGTCCATCCCCGCCTCCGAACCATCATCTGAAGACACAAATCCCGAATAGGATTTTGCAAATCGTCAGATTGCTGCAAGTTCAGAAACAGTACAGCTTTACGCCTTTGCGTTAGGACATTAAATCAGCATGTTTCCCCCGTTGCGTCCTTGTTCAGCGTGGCAGTAGCACCGAAGATTTGAGCTTTACCCCCCTTAATCCCCCCTCGCAAGGGGGAAATGCCTGTTCTCCCCTTGCGAAGGGGGAGTTAGAGGGGGTCACGCTAGACAGATACGCTCGTTGCGCGGGGGAAAGATGGTCAGACCTTACCCCGTAGAGCCATCCAGGCATGTTTGGGTTCACAACTTGGCAAACTTCTTCAATTGCAACGAAGAAAAGAGAATATCGGGCGCGATGCGCGCCCGATATTCTCTTTTCTTCGTAGACTTTTCAACGCCTGTGAGGCTTGCTATTCATCGTCTTGACCACCTTTAGCAAGCCGATTGCGAGCTTTCGGAGCCCGTTCTTCAGCTTCGGCCATCACCTTTGGCATGTCTTCAAGCATTTCTCCAGGACTGTTTTCCAGCACCTTGGTAGACAGCGCGACCCGACGCCGCACCTCATCCAGGTCAATGATCATGGCTTTCACCGCCTGCCCTGGCTCAAACATCGCCGTGAGTGACGAAACGTAGTTCTTACTGATCTGATTGATGTGCAGAAGGCCAGTGACCCCATCAAACTCTACAAATACGCCAAACGGCTTGATACCTGAGATGGTGCCTGAAACAAGCTGTCCCACTTCTAGCTCACCCAAGCTCGCGGCTTGCCGAGCTAACCGTTGCGACAAGACTAATCGGCGGCGTTCTGAGTCTACTTCTAGCAAACTCACGGTGACGATTTTGCCGATCATTGACTCGACATTGTCTCGATCGGTCAGGTGAGAACGAGGAATAAACCCCCGTAGCCCCTGGGCATCAACAGTCACGCCTCCCTTGTTGACGCCACCCACTCGAACGTCGATGGTTTCGCCACTTTCTTGCATTTTGGAGAAACGATCCCACAGCTTGCGGATTTCGAGTTGGCGAATGGAGAGCGTGACTTGTCCTTCCGTGTTTTGTTCCCGAATAATCAGAAATTCTCTTTCTTCACCAACGGGAAATCTTTCTTCGAGACTTTGCACACGTTTGAGAGACGCTTCATCATGGGGCAGAAAAGCTGTCGCTTTTCCACCAATATCGACGAATATGCCCTCACTTTCGTGGCTATGCACCACGCCTTTCACGACATCTCCTCGTTGAAAGGTGTAGTCGTGCTGTTCGAGAGCTTTTTCAAAATCTTCAGACGAAAAGGACAAACCAGCCTCCTAGGGACAGCATGTATCTAGACTGCCAGTATTATCCAGACTGAGTTCGTGTAAAACCACTAGGCAAGGCAGACTAGCCGATCCAGTCTATCCAATATAATCAATTCCCGTGTATTTCTTCCATTATTTGTTTGCGAAGGTTTGCGAAGCACAACGTTTTCAGGGGGAGTTACTTAACACAATGCGCCTAGAGGTTAGCTAAAGAGCTGCTTGAAAGAAGGTTTGCACCTTCATCCAGGCGTCTTTTGCCGCTTCTGGGTGATAGCTGCCTCGGCGATCGCAAAAGAATCCATGGCCTGCATTGGGGTAGGTGAAAATCTGGTGTGAAATATTGTGTTGCTCTAGCTTGGAGGCGATCGCCTCAACATCTTCAGGAGGAATGCTGGCATCGGTTTCGCCAAAGAAGCAATAAATCGTTCCCGTAATGTTAGCAGTGCGCTCAATCGTCGGCTGCTCATCACCCGGACACCAGGACGGAATGCCTGCCCCATAAAAGGACGCCGTTGCTGTGATATCAGGAAGCGTAGCCGCGAGGTAGGCCACGTGTCCGCCAAAACAAAAACCAATGCACCCCACCCCACTCGATTTGATTTGAGGCAGGGCGGTGAGATGGGCGATCGCCGCTTGAATATCGCTCAACAACTCAGAAGCGCGAGTTTTCACCTTATATTCGCGTCCAATGGTGATGTCATCGGGGGTGTATCCCGTTTCAAAGCCAGGGGCGAGCCGTTGATATAACGCTGGGGCGATCGCCCCATAGCCCGCTTTGGCAAACCGTTCGGTGATATCGCGAATATGCTCATTGACGCCAAAAATTTCTTGCAGCACCACCACCCCAGGAAAGGGGCCATCACCGTCGGGTAACGCCAGATAGGCATCAACCTCAACCCCATCGCTAGGCAGACGGACAAAACGAGTTTGGATAGACATGGCACTGACAACCTGAGTTACTGCACCCTTTGAGGATATAGCTTTTCAATAGAATTCGTGAAATGAAAGACAAGACCAGAAGCAGGCTGAAGTCGCCCAAAACCTTCATTCCTTCGTAATGGATTTGAGAACTGTGCCCAGTCGTAAAAGCCCAATCGTCAAAGAAAGTGTGTCAAAGAATTGATGAATAACGATGAAAATGATTGCTAATCATGAAGGGTTTTGAATTGCCAGAGTAAAATGAATCAGTCTAGCCCTTAGTTGACAGGGTGACGTTAACACTGTGAGGCCAATACTGCGATATCAACACTGTGATATCAACACTGCGATATCAACCCGGTGAAGCCAACACGATGATGTCAACGATGTCAGCACCTTGAGCAGGGCAAAATTAATGGTTCATCTTTACTGTTTTGGAGCCTTGTAATGGTCAAGTTCCATATTCAAGCCGATAGCGAAATTCCGGCTTCGACCCAGCTCTTTAATCAGATTCGATTTGCGATCGCCTCGCGACAATTTCCTCCCGGACATCGCCTGCCCAGCACGCGACAACTGGCCATGCAAACGGGGCTCCACCGCAACACAATCAGCAAAGTCTATCGGCAACTCGAAGACTTAGGGTTTGTGGATGCCCAAGCGGGCTCAGGGATTTATGTGCGAACTCAAGGAGACGAAGGTGGCAACAAGCAGCGATCGCCCCTCTTTGAGAAATACCCCGATTCCCATCGGCTTGTTCAACAAAGCTTGGATGATTTGCTCGCCCAAGGCTGTACGCTCAACCATGCCCGAGAACTATTTCTCGCAGAAATTGACTGGCGGTTGCGATGCAGCGCCCAAGTCCTGGTCACAGCTCCCCAGCAAGATATTGGGGCAGGAGAGCTAATGGCCCAGGAACTGGAGAAATCTCTACAAATTCCGGTTCAGCTCGTGCCCATGGAAGAACTGGAAAAAATTCTCAGCCAGACCCGATCGGGTACCGTCGTCACCAGTCGTTACTTCATCGGAGAAGCCGAACAAATTGCTGGCCCCAAATCAGTTCGCGTCATTCCCATCGATATCTATGACTACAGCAAAGAACTCCAACTCATTACGCAGTTACCCAAAGGCAGTTCTGTCGGCATGGTGAGTCTCAGCTCGGGTATTTTGCGGGCAGCAGAAGTGATTATTCACAGCCTGATGGGCGAAGAACTGCTGGTTCTGACGGCTCAAGCTGATGATGAATACAAGCTCAACGCTATTGTGAGAGCGGCTCAAACGATTATCTGCGACCAGGCCAGCCATTCCAAACTCAAAGCCGCGATTCAGTCCGCGCGGGATGATCTGATTCGTGCGCCCCAGGTGATTTGTTGTGAGAACTACATTGGCACAACGTCGATTAATCTCCTAAAACGGGAACTCGGGCTGGATTAATCGCACCGGATTCATCTTCAGAATCCTCATTAATCATTTTGGCTGGTGGAGGTGGGCTCAGCCCGCCTCCACCACAAAAAAATGCGCTAGAGATAGAGGACTTGCATCAGTCCTTTAATTCAATGATTTCATTGGTGACTACAGGAGAAACAAGAATCTTTTTTCAGAATTCCCCGGTCTATCATTAGAAAGACCTGTAATCAGAAAATGATGTTGTCTACTCAGATGATTCACTGGGCCTATACTGCGTCATTTGAAGGATTAAGACTGGGACACCTGAGTGTCAAACCGTGACCATTCGATTGACGTTAGGCAGGGCACGGTCGTCTAAACCATCGTTGGTGCAGCAGTAGATGCAGTTGTCCATCTGTGTCCTGTTAGCCGAGACTGTCAGGGGCCTATGCGCTTTGAAATCAAACTAGGGAAAGCTTACGCAGGAACAACCCGTCCCAAAATTGCAGAAGTTGTTTCTGAAATTAATAACCGGATTCACCAACCGAGCTATCTGCGGTGGGTGATTGGGCTTACGGCTGCTTTGGCCGTCGCGATCATTGTTCTCCATCAGCCTTGGGTTGCGCTCGGAACGATGACGGTCGGCAGCGGTGTGGGCTGGAAACTGGAAACAGACCGTAAGCGTAATCGCACAACAATTCTGAACTACAGCTTAAGTGAAGATATTCGTGTCCGCTTTTCGACGATTCAAAAAGCCTGTCAGCTCCTCTCTCAGTCAGAGAAAATTTGGCTGGAGTCCACTCGAAAAGTAGTCAACGACCAGCAGCGGAATGCTGGAGCTAGCCACGTTATTAACCTCAGCAAAACACCTGTGAAGGTCCAGTGTGGACAGCCTCCTTTTATTTCAACCAATCTGGAGGTGTGGAGCATTGATATCGGAGTGCTGGTGCTGTTTTTCTTGCCCGACTACATTCTGATTTGGCGGAGAAATATTTACAGCGCAATGTCCTATAGCGCTCTGAGTTTGTCGTGCGATCGCCAACAAATCAACACCGCCAATGAAATTCCCA
>JAYKJC010000004.1:0-6509 GCA_035285885.1 Leptolyngbyaceae cyanobacterium
CAACTTACATTATTTTCTAAGCTGATTATTATTCTCACCATGTATATCGGTCGCGTTGGAGTTCTTCTCCTCATCTCAGCATTCTTGGGTGAGTCGAAACCGTCCGTCATTCATTATCCCGAAGAAAACTTGTTGATTGGATGAAAACAACGCGTTATACGCAGTCATGAAGGTAGGTGTGTAACCTTCCTTCGTGATAGATTTGAGAACTTTGCCAAGTCGTCTAGGTTCAAGGGACAAAACAGTCGCCGCAAGCGACCGTTTTGTCCCCTAAACCTAGACGAGTGAGCGCCGACAGGGCGCGAAGTCTTTCAAAATGAGAATTGCTGGATAATCAATCAAAAAGAGGGAGACGTTACACAACGTCTCCCTCTTTTTGGCTTAATAGTCTGATCGCATTTCGCTATCAGATTATCTGCGATTAATTAACAGCAACCGCTGAAATACTAACCCGCAGAACCAACACCAACGTAAGCACCGTAGAAAAACAAACCTACGACTGAAATCACGCCAAGCCCTGCGATTGTTGCAACAATCCACAAGGGGATACGTCCGCCCTGCATCATAAGAGGTTTCCTCCAAAAATTAATTCAAACAGAGTTTAGTTAAAGAAATAACTCGAGAAAAGAATGCCAAGAACAAAAACCAGTACGAGTCCCAAATAAAGGGATGTGCGGTTAAGTTCAACAGGCTGCTTATTCGGATTAGTCTGACGTTCTAAAGGCATAAGAAGAATCTAACTCCTATCGCTGAATAAACTGCATTGCAGCAATAGCTCCCAAGAAAAAGACTGAGGGAACAGCTAAAGCGTGCACAGAAAGCCATCTGACCGTAAAAATCGGATACGTTACAGGTTGATTAGGATTTTGGCCTGTCATAAGTTGCAAATTTCCTATTTCAAAAAAATCAAAAAACTCAGCTCAAACACTACTTGGCAGTAAAGTCTTTGAGCTGCTGAGATGCCTCAAAGCGATCGCTCAAAATCGGCAACTCTTGACGCTCCTGAGTATAGTACTCATTCGGGCGAGGCGTTCCAAATGCGTCATATGCCAAGCCTGTGCTCACAAATAACCACCCAGCAATAAAGAGTGCTGGAATAGTGATGCTGTGAATAACCCAGTATCGAATACTCGTAATAATGTCTGAGAATGGGCGTTCACCTGTTGTGCCTGCCATCTTCAGTTTCCTCCCAATGTAAACTGCTGAAAAGACTCTATTGATATGATACGGGAGCAGGGAATGGGCAACAAGCAATTAGGCCGAAGTAGACTCGTCTAATGGCTGACCAATGTAACGAAGCAAAATATTTCCCTTGCCTAGAATGAACCCCTGATCGGACGACGGAAATACAACCCGATACAGGTTAGAAGGAACATTCTCAATAGCCCGATCCTTCTTCCAGCTTGCTCCGCCATCGGTGCTTACCAGTAAGTTTCCGCTCCCGCCAGAAAGCCATATCTCATCTGGGGTACGGTAGGCAAGGTCAAGTAGCCCCCAACTGGTTGAAAACTCAGGTGCAACCTGCTCATCCCAGTTTTCAAGCGTGTCAGGTTCGCTAAACTGAACAACGCCCCCTCGGGCCAAGAGCCACAACCGACCATCCGAGCCAAATCCCATGTTCTGCAACCGCCGTGAACTCGTACGATTGTGCTGTTGCCAGGCCGACTGTCCGGGTTCCCAAGTGGAATAGAAGTTCCCCCGCGAAGACACAGTGATATATCTTCCATCCGAGGAACGGGCAATATTTCGGAACATGCCCACTGACTCATCGACCATTGCCTTCCAGTGTTTGCCGGAATCCTCTGTTCGGTAAATGGCTCCTACGTCTGTGACCAACTCAGCAGACTTTTCCCCAATCGCCGTAACCATCCGGGTGGTTCCCGGAAGCTGCGGGCTCAAAGCAATACGTTCCCAACTTGCTCCAGCATCAGTGGTGTGCAACATAATGCTGGGTTCTCCGACAACCCAACCCTCATTACCAGCGAAACTAATTGACGTGAGGTTGTAGGCCTGAGTATCGCTCAAGTCGAGCCTCTTTTCAGACCAGTTTTTTCCACCGTCAAATGTTTCTAAAAGAGTTGCTCGTTTTCCCACAATCCAGCCATGTTGACGATCGACAAACGCAATATCAAGAGCTGTCTCTTCAGTCGGCAATGTGACAGTTTCCCAGGGATTTGAGCCCGATGAATCGAGATACGCACTTGCGCAACCACTACAAAAAACAACAACGGCAAGGAGTAGAAAAAAACGCTTTATGGATGTTATGAATACGTTCATGAGTATAGAAATCAAACAGAATTCCAGATGTAATGTTCAGCGTCAATGTCAGGGTAGCTTCTGAACCCTGCTAGCATACAACTCATTCATTCAAGTTGCCTGCATCGAGAAGGAAAGCGTCATTGGAAGAGAAATAGTGCATGAATGAAATGCTCCAACAGCATGCATTATTTCAGTCCATACAGGCTCATGAAGAACAAGAACGCAAGAAAAAGGGAGCCAAAGATTAAAATATTTTTCTGTCCAGGTGTTAGCGTATTGACCCCAAGCCCATAGCCTAGGTTCTCTTTAAATCCAGAGGGGTTACCGGCTGGGCCAATATTTGCAAATTGTCGCTTAGAAGCGCTACACACCGGACATTTCCAGGCAGCATCAATGTCCTCGAATGGAGTTCCTGACGCCACTCTAGACCCATCGCCTCGAACAGGCTCATAGATATAACCACACGCACCACACTCATAGCGGTCCATCATTTTGGGCTCAAGAGGCTGAGCATCTACTGCTGACTCATCAACCTCATTAGAGGAAGGATTATTCTGATCTTCAGATAGTTCTGCACTCATAAGATATGGATAGGTGCTAAGCAACAATTTTTTACAATTGTCTCATAATTGTTGTAAATATTATGCCATATTGTCGTATCCAAGCTTCTAGCCTTCGTCAAATCAGCAATTCTCATTTTGAGAAAGACTTCGCGCCCTATCGGCGCTCACTTGTATTGATTCAGGGGGCAAAACGGTCGCCGCAAGCGACCGTTTTGCCCCCTGAATTTTCATAATGAGAATTTCTGTCGTCAAATATAGCGAGTTGCAACTGCGTTAAGCCTCAAAACGGTCATGGGATATGTTGTAGGCCACGCACCCCTTTTTACTCAACTCAAGCCCCAGCCCGCGTGCCCGAATTTCTGACCGATGTACCACTACCGTTTCCCTTTAGTAATGACCTCTTTTCAACTCAAGCTATTCGCAGCAATATGCATGGTCATCGACCATGTTGGAGTTGTTTTCTATCCTGAGGAAACCCTGTTTCGGATTATTGGACGGCTGAGTTTTCCTTTGTTTGCCTGGTTGTTGACTCAGGGAGAAAAGAAAACTCAGAACATTCGGGCGTATTTCACACGACTTGTAATCGGTGCATTAATTAGCCAGCCGTTCTACACCCTGCTGTTTGAAATTGGCCAGCTTAATATTCTAGTGACTCTAGTCGTAGGTCTCGTGGTCATTCGTTTGGCTAAACGCTTCCCGTCAGAACGTTACCTTATTTGGCTGATCGGACTTGTGATTACAGCCTTTGTTCCAATGGATGCTGGAGCCTATGGGCTGTGCGTCATTTTCTTGATGGCGGAGTTTCCGCTTGAATCCTCATCCAATCACCTTCGATGGTGGATGTTGTGGATTGGGCTTCATATTCTTGATTTCCTCTTTTTGCATCAGGCCGTTCAAATCTGGGCGATCGCCTCCCCCATTCCAATTTATCTTCATGCGATGAATCAGAGACGAGGGCCAAAAGCGCGATGGTTTTATGGATTTTATCCCGGCCACCTGGCAGTCCTGCTGTTCATCAAAAACCAGGCAGCAGCATTATTCTAGGTGCCGCACATCATTAAATCGACGAATTTTCCATAGCTCCGTATTCCGACGATCCTGTCCAAGGGTAAACCACCGTTCACGATCGACCCAAAACTCGAACATGCTTGTGTTGGGAATGCTCAGTCCCCAGGTGCGATCGCCCCCTAAAATCGCAGCCACCAGATGTTGTATCAATCCTGCATGGCTTATCACCCAAAGGCGATCGCCGTTGGAGTGGCGAGACAGCACCTCCTGCAAGAATCGAGTCGCCCGTTGATACCCGTCTTCAGGAGATTCCGCATGGGGAATGGGGAGCCAGCTTCTCGACCGTCCTAGCTGCTCACAGAGCTGAGGATACCGTTGCTGGGCTTGAACCCAGGTGAGCCCCTGAAATATTCCCCCGTGCAACTCCTTTAGATCATCACGATACTGCACCTCCATCCCTAGAGGCTCAGCTAAAAGCTGTGCAGTTTGCGCCGCCCGCCCAATGGGACTGCTGTAGATGGCAGTAGGACAACCATCTTCTTGAAGCAAATGCTGAGCGAGCAAACGGGCCTGGTGTTGTCCCCCATCGGTCAGTTCATCCTCAAGCTGGCCCATCATCCGTCCGGATTCATTACCAGAAGACAGGGCATGGCGAATGATAAGCACCTTAAGCCAATTCATAAGCCTTGCCGCAAACGCCTACGTTCACTACAGCTACAGCCCATTGCAGCTACAGCTACTTTTTTTGTTGCGTGGATGACTTGAAGGGCGATCGCTTGCGACGGGCTCGTTCCTTCTGCTTTTGCTTCTCGTAGTCAATTTCCCGAAGCTTCTTCATAATGCGGTCAAAGTACTCTTTCAGATATCCTTCGAGAGTCGTGATGTCCTTCTGCTCAATGCCAAACGTCTCACAGGTTTTGGACATGTCTGCCGTGAGCGGTTGGCCAGAAGCAATCACCTCAGTAAATGCGAGTCGGTCAGCAACATTCCAACCCCACTGGAAAAACCGTACCACTTTGCGAATGGCACGAAGCAGTCCCAAAGGCATGCGAGACACTTTAGAATCCTTGCCTGACAAGCGCTCACATAAGCGAATAATCTCGTACGCGCCCCAGGCACGACTTCCAACGACTGGGAATGACCCTCTAATTGTTTCAGGTTTCTCCAAAGCTCGAATCGCAAACTTCGCAATATCCTGAGTATCCATGTAAGCGATCGGAGACGTATTGCCCATCACCCAAACCGCTTGATTCTCAAGAATGGGAATCGCATATTGACCGATGAGTCCCTGCATAAATCCACAGGGGCGAAGAATGGTGTAATCCAAACCTGTTTCAGCCAAATAAAGCTCAGTACAGTGCTTGATGTTCATCAGCGGAACGTTTGGATACTTTTCTGAATCCAGAATGGAAAAGAAAATAAACCGATTTACCCCAACCTTTTCACACGCCTTAATGAGTGCGACCTTTCCATCCCAGTCAATGGTCTGCATCCGTGCAGAGTCGGTTGCCCGAGTGGTCGCCGCATCAATCACCGCTTCAACCCCTTCAAGAGCCGCCTCGACCGTTTCGGGTCGCGTCAAATCTCCGCCAACGAGTTCCGCACCCCACTCCTTCAGAAAAGAGGCTTTTCGCTTGCTTCGAACCAGGCATCGCACGTCATGTCCCTCATCCAATGCACAGCGTGCAATCTGTCGTCCTAATGTCCCGGTTGCGCCAACAAGAAGAATTTTCATGAGAGAAAAGAGTGCCAATCGTTAACTTTTGATAAGATTTTCCCATGAAAGCGCTAATTGTTTCAAGCTTTACCGTTCCTTAATGAAGCAGTCCCTCGGCCTTAAGCCCGACAGTCAATGAGCTGAAGGACATCTAAGAAAATTAAAATCTAAGCAAATTAAGTGGTTCTTAAGAAGGGTGGATCACTTTTTGGGGAAGTTACGCATGTACTTGTTTAGCCGATTCCTTGTTCCCAGCGTCTCGCTTAGGATGCCCGCTAGAGCCTCTGGCTCCCGTTCAAATTGGAGCCGGAGGCTCCCTGCCAGAAGTCAGAGAGCCAGAAATTAAAATTAAAATCTGTAGCGGCTTGCAACCACGTTAAGCGCAAAACAGATGTGGGTGGCGCGCCCGCACCACCCACATCTGTACTTAACCAACGCGCATAGCGCTGTAAAGAGCAAGAGAAATCGAGTTCAGTCAGTGGATGATCACGCAATTAAGGCGTGCTCAAATCGCTTGAGCAGCTTATGTTTCGTCGGAGTATCAACCTGTTTCACCGCACGATTAACGGCGCTGAGAATGGCCAGGAGAGACGCCGTGACGATATTTTCATGAATACCCGCGCCAAACATCGACGTAGGAATGAAATCACCGGACAGTTCAATAAAGGCGATCGCCGCTGCATTGCTACCGTGAGAGAGCGATCGCTCTTCATAGTGATGAACCTGCATGGTCAGGTCGAGGGCATCCAGGAAAGCATCAATTGGGCCATTCCCGCACCCGGCAATAGAAAAAGGCTGTCCGTTAAATTGAATCGCGGCAGTAATCTGCTGTTCTTCTCGGTTGTTGCCACTTTCAGACAAATGATGGCTGTCGTAGACAAAAGGAGAGGGGTTGTGCAGATACTCCTGGTTAAACACCTCCCAAAGTTGCTGAGCCGTCATCTCAGTGCCGAGATCATCCA
>JAYKJC010000005.1:0-8575 GCA_035285885.1 Leptolyngbyaceae cyanobacterium
GGTGCGATTCCACTGCATGACCCACCGCAAAGATCCCATCTATCTCACCACCTTCAGCGGTCGTCCCCCCAAAGAAGAAGCCATGATGGCGATCGCCCTCAACCGCATCTATACCCCTATTCTTCGCCAGCAAGTCTCTGAAATCACCGATTTCTTCTTGCCGATGGAGGCGCTCAGCTACAAAGCCGCCGTCATTTCCATCGACAAAGCCTACCCCGGACAGGCACGCAGAGCTGCTCTCGCCTTTTGGAGTGCCCTTCCCCAATTCACCTACACAAAATTCGTCATCGTCGTTGACAAAGAGATCAACATCCGAGATCCACGCCAGGTCGTATGGGCCATCTCATCCAAAGTCGATCCCTCCCGCGATGTCTTCATTCTCCCCGACACCCCCTTTGATACCCTCGACTTTGCCAGCGAAAAAATCGGCATGGGAGGACGCATGGGCATCGATGCAACCACCAAAATTCCACCTGAAACCGACCACCCCTGGGGAGATCCCCTCGAATCAGACCCAGACATCGCCGCGATGGTCGATCGTCGATGGGCTGAATATGGGCTAGCTGACCTGGAGCTAGGAGCCGTCAACCCCAACCTGTTTGGCTATGACGTTAAATAGCCAAATACCCGACTACTCTACAGCAGCAATTCTCATTATGGACGTTCAAGGAGCAAAACGGTCGCCACAGGTGACCGTTTTGCTCCTTGAACGTATGCAAGTGAGCGCCGATAGGGCGTGAAGCCTTTCAAAATGAGAATTGCTGTTACTCATACTGATTGGGTTCATTATCGAGCAGTTCGTCATACAGTAGATCCAAGCCAATCAGCACCTTTTCACGGTCTGAAAGATCGCCAATGATTTTGCGCACAGGAGGCGGCAAAATCTTCGACAACGTTGGTGTAGCAAGAATCTTGTCCTCTTCAGCCAGTTGAGGATTTTTCAGCACATCAATCACTTTCAGGGCATACACGCCCTGAAATTCGCGTTCCAAAATACTATTCAGCGTCTTAAGCGCACGGATGGAGTTGGGGGTATTTCCGGCGACATAGAGTTTTAAGATATAGGTTTTGTTGGGAGAACTCATAGCAGCAGTCGCTTCACAAATTAGAGGATCAGAAATGGAAACACAGTCGCATGAGCGCGTCTGACATCCTGAAAAGAACGCCCTGGCGATACTAGCAACTAATTGCTTTGGTTCGATGAATAAATAGCTTTCAGTGCTCCGTGCGACCACACAATATTCTTAAGCAGAATACAAGTCAAGCTCCATAGCCTTAATATTTACAAGGAAATCTACGTATTTGCCATATATTCGAGTGTAGCGTAGTCGCTTCTGAAGACGGTTCAACTCGCACAAATCAGGCTTTACAGAGAACGTCATTGTTTTTCAGGGGATTCTCTGGGGATGGAACGTCGATAGATCTCGCACAAATTTGCCAATAAATCAATTAAGGTTAACCGATAATCTAGCAAAATTTCCTCACTGCGCCCCTCGATTTGCAGTTGTTTGGCAAAGTCATCCATTAGATCCATGTGAATTTCCACAATTTGAGCCGTAGGAACATCGGCAAGAAACGCAGTATTGACATAAGCATCAATTTTCTGGTTTATCGCTGAATCCCCGGCAAAGTAGCTCAAGACAATCACCCGATAGTCTCGCCTTAGAGACCCCAGAAATTCTTTTTTTTCCGCAGGCGTCATGTGGCGCAAAAATTTCTCTGAATCTCTTTTGTAATACACGCCAACATATCCGAGTCGTTCATTTAATTTTTTCGCAAGATCTTGCTGTTTTCGCTTTAAAGCCTGTTGCCCTTCTTGCTGAAACTCCTCATTGAGCCGCATCGCCTTGGGCGGCATCGATGCGGTCACCGACAGTTTTAGAAATTGCACGATGCTGTGATCAATCACAGCAGGAAGTTGGTTCAGGTGTTCCACCGATAATCCGATCACGGCAGAATGATAAGAGCCATTGGTTTCCAAATAGGTTCCTGAGTGATGGCTTGAAGAACTCTTTCTTGAGGGGTCAGCAAGAGAATCGGACGGAGGCTTTTCAATTTCTCCAGAATCGGTTTCTCCAGAATCGGTTTCTTCATAATCGGTTTCTCCAGAGCCAGTTTCTCCAGAGTCGGCCTCATCGGCCTCAGTTGAATCAGCCACATGCTCTGAGCGATCGCCTGACTGATCCGTTTGGACGACGATCGTCGGAAGAAGGGTCGGCTGTCCCGCTAGCTGCGTCAATATATTCACCACCTGATCAGAAGATTCAAGAATGAGGCAATCGATGGTTTGACGCTCTTGTTGGACACTGCGAAGGAACTCAGCCTCTTCTCGCAGGATTTTCATGTCATATCCCGCTGGAGGCAACCGTTGTGCGATCGCCGTCTCCAGTGCTTCTGACGCTATCAATGTATAAATGAGGAGTTTAGCTTTCAAGGAACAGGAGTAAACAGTTTTTCACAAATTGCAACGAAAATGACATCAATCCTTAAGAAATAATAATACCGCTTCCTGGATGGAATGTCGTAAACACACATCACCATGGGAGAGCATATGCTTTTATCGGAGGATGACTTAAATGTAAACAGATATTTCAATAGGGGTATATTTCCCAAAATTATGGAGCACTGACGCAGCTTTCCGCCGAGTGATGAATAAATCCAAGGCATAATAGAGACACTATTCAATTTTTATAAGCTCAACATTTCATTTCTTTCTCGAAATATAGTTTTCTTAGAGTATTTAAACTCACTTATGGTTATTGGTAGTTCAGTAGTAGTTCGTTTCGCTGCTCACAATTTAGTCCTTTCAATTATTTAATCCATAGACATTCATAAACTTTTTTTTGAAGACGATGTGAGGAGACTTAAGCACGAGTTTCTCAAGTACGAGTTTCTTAGGCAAAAGTTTCTTATCACTTTGCAGGCAACACATTGTGACAATGGGCACCATGGGTCTTGGACAGTTTCTTCAGTTCGTACCGTCTTGCGTAGAGACTGAAATTTTAGCCTGTCTCACGTCATGCTTTGAACAGGGAAAAAGCGAAGCTGTCGTGGTCGTTGATGAGGCCCATTATCCAATCGGGATTGTTCAACTCAGCCAGTGGTTGGCGCATCGGTCTCACTATTCCGACCTCGCAAATGGAAATCATAATGGGTATGACGGGTTGTCAATTCAATCGGTGGCGATCGCCCCTGTCCACTGGCAGGTGCATCAATTTCGCGACTATGTTCAATCGCTGAATACCAACGAGAGTGAGAAAATTGGGCGATCGCCCCTTTCCTCGTTACCCCAGTGGGTTCTCGTGGATCAGCACGGAGCCTATCTTGGCGTGTTAGATGAACGAGCTTTGTGGCGATCGCTCGCCCTGGGTCATAACACTCATGCTCGAACCTCATCCTCACCCAGCAGTGCCGAGCCTATCAGTACCGAATCCAGTAGCAGTATCGAGGGCGATCGCCCAATCCCTCCATCCTGCCCCGTATCATCGCCCTACTCATTCAGAAATTTACTACAGCTTCAGGGATTGTTTGACCCCGCCGACGCTTCCCCGCTTCCGACTGAAATTGTCGATTATTCAATCCGGCTTCTAGAAAACACCCCCTTCCCGGTCATTGTGCAAACGGGGGAGGGCCGTGTCATTCTTCAAAATGAAGCATGGCAGCAGTGCATCCGAGAACTAGAGCATCCAGAAACAGTCCGTCAACAGCTAGCACAGCTCTTCGAAGAGACACGCCCCATCGACCAGGATACGGTTCCTGCTGTTTTTTGTGAATTCGGCAATAGTCAGCACGACTGCATTTGCACCTGTTCAACAAAAGATGGGCAGTATCGCACCTGGAAATTTACGAAAGTGCTGTTGCCCGTATCTCCATCACCAGTCTCTTCATCACCCGTATCTTCATCACCAGTGACGTATCCTGTCGGCCCGTCCATCGGTCTGACAAACCTGGAAGGGGCAAGTCGGGAAGAGGTAAGTCGTGATGGAGCGAGTCGTGATGGAGCGAGTCGTGAAGAGGCGATCGCCCCTTCCACCCTCTCAGCCAGCTCACCCCAGCAGGAATCCTTTCAGTTAGCGTCCCTCTTGCAACAGAATGAGTCCTATCCATCCACCTCGTTCTATGCTGACCCTGCGCTTCTATTCCAAGAAGCTCGTCAACTCTGGATGGTCATCGCTCAAGACATGACCGCTCAGCACCGACTGTCAGATGCATTGATGGCTCAAAACGCACGACTCGTGAAGAGCAATCGCATCAAAGATGAGTTGTTTACCTACTTAACCCATGAACTCAAAACTCCACTCACAGCGATTCTTGGCCTTTCCAATCTTCTAAAAGATGAAGCATTTGGTGCCCTCAACGAACGCCAAACCCAATACGCCAACTTACTGTACAAGAGCGGACGACAGCTCGCCTCTCTCGTCAATAAAGTGCTCACATTAACCCATCTTGAAGCTGGAGATTTTCAGCTCAATCCAGAATGGGTTCATCTGCTGGATTTGTGCGAACAGGCTTACAGTGAAGCCCTAGAATCTCAAGGAATTCTCCCTCCCCCCCATTCATCAGGCTATCCGGTTCTGATTTCAGAACACCTGACCTTCGACCTTGACGTTCAACCCGATGCTCTCCACAGCTTCATCGACAAATTGCGGTTAAAGCAAATTCTGGTGCAGCTTCTAACGAATGCCATCAAATTCTCACGGCTAGAAGGCGAAATCACGCTTCATGTCAGACGATGTCATCAATGGCTTGTCTTCGAGATATCTGACACTGGAATAGGCATTCCCACCCAGTACCAGCCCAGCATTTTGCAAACGTTTCAGAATTTCGACGACGCGACAGCCCGTACAGTCGAGGGGTCAGGCTTGGGACTCTTTCTTGTCAATAAACTCGTAGAAGCTCAAAAAGGAGCAGTTTCGTTCATCTCACAAGAAGGAGAAGGGAGCCGATTTACCGTTTTACTGCCGTTTTGTACCTCTCCAGCACAGGCGGACGAAAATCGAGCAACCGATTCACCCAGCATGAGTGACCAAAGCGCGGGGCACCCTAATTTTGGCACGCTCAGATCGACCCCGAGTATCCCAAAAAACATGCCTGACCCGCTGCAAGGAACTTCGGTCACTTTCTCTCCCCAAGCAACACAGCCCTCTCCAGTTATTCTTATCGTTGAGAACGATCCCACGACAGTTGCTCAACTTGTTGCCTCCATTGATGCTGAAGGCGAACAACCCGAATGCCACCACAAAGGCGAGCAACCTGTAAACGATGAACCTGTAAACTATGAAATCGTCATCGCCCGTTCAGAGTCAGAGGTTTGGCAGAAAATTCGAACCCTGCATCCCTGCGGCATCCTTCTCAATCTGACAGCGACAGAATTTCTTGGAACTGATCTCTTAAAGGCATTAAAAGCGAATCCTGAAACCCAATCGATTCCAGTCATGACGCTGTCTGCCTCGGCAACCGTTGAAGAAGCCAAACGATTAGGGGCCGACAGTCACATTACGCAGCCCAGGGAGTCCAGCAGCATCAAACAATACCTGAAGCGATGGGAACAAGCACCGCCATCGAACTCAGGCGCAAAACCCATCACCGTCCTGTATATCAATCCCGACAAAGCCTTGACAGAAATACAGGCTCCAAACGATGCTGCAAATAGCACGTCAGATGTATCGCCTCTGGTCGCATCATCTGAAAACCGCAACACCGCCGAACTCAGCGCGATCCTCCACCCTTACCATTGTCGTGTTCTAGAAATTGATGACATCTCGCAGGCTGGTATTTTATCTCGCGTCTGGAATCCCGATGTGATGCTGCTGAGTGCTCAGACATCAGATCCTGACCAGGTTCTAAATATTCTGAGTGAACACACCGACTTGAAGAAACTACCGATTATCACCCTGACGCTAAATCACACCGAAATCGCCAACCAGTTAAAAGGCTTCAAAGTCTTTCCTTGTTTAAACTTAAGCACGTTGACAGAAAGCCAATTGTCTTCCTATGCAAACATCTCACCTCTAGTCGAAGTCATTCGAGTGGCAGCCGGAGTGCATCGGATTCCTCGCATCGCGATTTTATCGGTGTCTCTTCCAGCCATCGATACAGAATTTCAGTTCGGTGATGAACTCCAATTAGAGGAAGCCCCAGAGTCGGATGCCCAGCAATCATTTACTCTTTCTTCTGTCCGAAATTCGCAGCACGCAGAACGATTGGCCGCGCTTGTGAAATATTTTCAAATGGCAGGAATCCATGCGTCCATCCAAGTGTCAACAGAAGCGATCGCCTCCTGCATCTCTCAAGGAACCGTTGACGGTGCGCTAATTTACCAAGGGGCTACTCAGGGACTATCCGATCACTCCATCAGTCAAGTCCTTGAAGACATCAAACGTCTTGACCCTCAATTCCCCGTGGTGATCTGGCTTGATGATGTTCAAGAGACAAACACGCAGCGAGCGGTTGTGACCGATGGCCCTCACCTGGGAACCGTCGCAGCGGAGGTGATGATAGGGGCACATCCCATGCATGAAGTGGTAGAAGTTCTTCAGAGGGCGATCGCCCATCCCTAACCACTAGGAATGCTGAGCTTCCAAAAGCGCACGAATTGCTTTCAGTTCATCCAAAATAGCCTTCATTAATTCCTGATTGGCATAATCGGGAGACTCCTGGACTTCAATCGTAATCCCGCGAATTCCCAAAACGTGCTTTGCAAACCGCTCAACTTCAGACAGCGCAAATTTTAGCGGTTCTTCCTTATGCCGCCGAGGTTCAGGATTTAATCGATTAGGATCAATCGGCGGGTTGAGTTCGCCTGACTCCGTATTCGCATATCGATAAATGGATGCACGAGACCGATTCAACGCTTTCTGAACTTGCTCAACCGATAATAGCTGATAGGCTGCATCATCAAGTGGCTCTATTTTCTTGCTATAACCCGGTTGCTCTGACATAGATTTCTTGCTTGGCTGAATAGAAGACTCATTAATGGAGGGTTCACGAACAGAGAGTTCATTAACAAGTAATGGATTGAAAGAAGATGAATCGGCAGTATTCTCATTTGTTTCCAATGGGGCAAAATCACTGACGGTTTGAGAGGTATCCCCATTCGACGCATCTAGGTTAATATTGTTCGTTTTCATCTCATTCAATAGGTACTTGACAACAAATCAGACATGAATGTTCTCCGATATCTTATCCGCATACGGCAGCAGACCGTTTAGCATTAAGACTGTTTATCCTATCTCTCGAATCATTTAGGACCTGTATATGACCGTTTCTCGTACGATATGCCTCGGTTTCCTAGTTTTAATAACGATTGGCACATTACTCCTATGGCTTCCCTTCTCAACGGCTACAGGAGAATGGAATACCTTTGTCACTTCCTTGTTCACAGCAACCTCAGCAGTGTGTGTCACGGGGCTCATCGTGGTAGATACAGGTTCCTACTATTCAGGATTTGGCAACGTTGTCATCTTACTACTGATTCAAGTCGGCGGCTTGGGATATATGACCGCAACAACATTCTTGCTCATCCTGCTAGGTCGTCGATTTGGGTTAAAAGAAAAACTAGCCATTCAAAAATCATTAGATTTACGGGGATTGTCAAGTACCGTCCAGCTGGTGCGTTCAATTATTGCGCTGACGCTCGTCTTTGAGTTGTTTGGCATCATCACATTGTTTCCAGTTTTTAGAGCTGATTATGGAGTGTGGCAGGGATTAGGACTGGCCATTTTTCATAGCATTAGCGCGTTCAATAATGCTGGATTCAGCCTGTTCTCCGATAGTCTGACTCAATATGCCACATCCGTTCCAGTTAACATTATTATCCCAGCCCTAATTCTGTTGGGTGGGCTGGGGTATCAAGTCATTATGGAGCTTTATTTATGGATTCGCGATCGCCTCTCCGGCAAAGCAACTCGCAGAAGATTCTCTCTGAACTTCAAGATTGCAATCAGCACAAGTGCAATTCTATTGGTGATTGGAACTCTGGTGTTACTGGCGACGGAATACCGCAACGTATCTGTATTCGGTGATTTTTCACCCCGAGAGCGACTCCTAATCGCCTGGTTTCATTCGGTAATGCCTCGAACGGCTGGCTTCAACTCAGTTGACTACGGCGCATTTACAACTACCGGGCTGTTGATGACCATTGCACTCATGTTTATCGGAGCAAACCCCGGCAGTACAGGGGGCGGGATTAAGACAACCACATTCAGAATTTTGTTTAGCTCTACGAAAGCAGTTTTAGAAAACAAAGAAGATGTTTTGTGCTATCAACGTCAAATACCAAACTTGCTCATTCTTAAAGCTGTCGGAGTCGTGTTTGCATCGGGATTGACCGTTATCAGCGTCACAAGCCTCCTCGCGATCGGTAATCCAGAAATCGAATTTATGGATCTCCTATTTGAAGCCGTATCAGCATTTGCAACTGTCGGATTATCCACAGGAATTACAGCGCAACTTACATTATTTTCTAAGCTGATTATTATTCTCACCATGTATATCGGTCGCGTTGGAGTTCTTCTCCTCATCTCAGCATTCTTGGGTGAGTCGAAACCGTCCGTCATTCATTATCCCGAAGAAA
>JAYKJC010000006.1:0-6168 GCA_035285885.1 Leptolyngbyaceae cyanobacterium
GATGAATGGTTTGATCAGTAGATAGTCTTTTCCTTTGCAAGTAGGATTTTCCCTAATTTCAGGCTCCCTGCCTCTGACAGGGAGCCGCTGCAGGAGCCTCTGGCTCCATTTGAACGGGAGCCAGAGGCTCTCGCGGGCATTCCCAGCGAGACGCTGGGAACCAGGAACAAGGAATACGATAAACACGTACTTGGCGATGCCAACCAGCTGTAAATCAATAACTTTGACTTACGTGCGCATGCGGGGGTCGATGAGGTCGCGGAGGCCGTCGCCGAGGAGGTTGAAGCAGAATACGGCGAGCATCAAGACAACGCCGGGGAAGATAGCGAGCCACCATTCGCCGGAGATAATGTAGGTTGCGCCTTCGGCGACCATGATGCCCCACTCCGCTGTGGGAGGACGCACGCCCAGGCCAATGAACGAAAGTCCAGCGGCGTTGAGAATGGCCCAGCCCATGTTGAGGGACACATGCACCATCATCACGGGCAACACATTGGGGAAGAGGTGGGCGGCCATGATGCGAAAATCGCCGTTGCCCGCCAGCCGTGCCGCTTCGATGAATCCAGCTTCCCGTCGGGTCAGCACTTCGGAGCGAATGACGCGGGTGTAAAGAGGTAAGTTAATGATGGCGGTGGCGTAGATGATGTTCTCGACGGTGTTGCCGAGGGCGGCGACCAGCCCCATCGCCAGGATGAACAAGGGAAACGCCATGATGGTATCGACGATGCGGCTGATGATGCGATCGCACCATCCCCCGTAATAGCCCGCCGATACTCCCAATACGCTGCCAATCAGAAACGACAAGAATACCGCCGCCACGGCAATACCGAGATCCAATCGGGTGGCGACAATCACCCGGCTCAACACGTCTCGACCGAGCTGATCGGTGCCAAACCAGTTGGATGCAGAGGGAGGCTGGAGGGCGATCGCCGCATTGCTGGTGAGAGGGTCATAGGGGGCGATCGCCTCTCCCAACAGGGCAAACAGCACGAGTAAGGCAAAAAATAAGAACGCTGCAAACGTAATCTTGTTCTCACGAATCACATAGCGGGCATGGCCGAGGGTGGTGCTGGTTTGACTCAATGTCGTTGTCATGACTCCACTCCCGCCCGAGGATCAATCACGGTATACAGCAAATCAATCACCAGATTAAGAAACACATACAGCAGCGACATAATCAACACAAACGCCTGCACCGGAGCATAGTCAGAAGCCACCAGGGCAGATACGGCATAGGAACCGATTCCCGGCCACGCAAACACCTTCTCCACCAGAACGTTAGCTCCCAATAGGAACGAGAACACAATCCCCATCGTTGTAATCACGGGCAGCATCGCATTCCGAAAGGCGTAGCCAAACAGAATCATACGCGGGGGCAACCCATTGGCGCGAGCTGTGCGAATAAAATCACTCGACAACACCCCTAACATGGAGGCCCGAGTGACGCGGGCGAGGGGGGCTAGAGAGAACAACCCCAGGGTTACGGCAGGTAAAATGAGCTGACTTAGTGCCGCCCAAAACAGCTCCAGGTCTCCGGCCAGCAGACTATCGATCAAGTAAAAGCCAGTAACGCTATCGGGGGGAGAATAGATAATATCGAGTCGCCCTAGGGGAGCCGGAAACAGTCCCAGCCGAAAATAAAAGACATAGACCAGCAACAGCCCCGTAAAAAAGGTCGGCAAGGAGACCCCTGCGGTGGCCAAAATCCTCACACCATGATCAACCCACGAACCCGGTCGCGTTGCCGCCAAAATCCCCATCGGGAGGGCGAGAGAAACGGACAGAATCAGCCCTGCGAGCGTCAGCTCAAGCGATGCCGGGAGCCGAGTCGAGAGGTCTTCGACCACGGGCTGCCCTGTGGTGAATGAAAAACCAAAATCCCCTTGAGCCAAATCTTGCAGGTAAATGACAAACTGCTGGGGAAGGCTCTTGTCGAGCCCCAAGCTCGTTCGAATTTCTTCGATCGCTTCTTGGGTGGCCGCAGGCCCCGCAAAATAGGCCGCCGGATCGCCCGGTAGCGCTCGTGCCAGCAAGAACGTAATCACCACAACCCCAACAATGCTGGGAACCGCAGCCAGTACTCGCCGACCAACCATTGAGACAGAAGAATGACGTGCCATGGGAGAAGATGCCTATACTTTCCGCAATTGACGATAGTCGAGCTGACGATGGAACCAATACTGATAGCCTTCAATGTTAGGCTGGGTCACCACCGAGAGAAACGGCTGAAGCACGGGAACCCGAGGCATTTCCTCAAAGGCCATCTTGAGGAACCCTTTGACATTCTTGTCATACTCCGGGTCGCCAGGAGCCGTGGCTAAGGCGGCGTCGATTAACTTATCCATTTCTGGGTTCTGGTACGAACTACCGTTAAACGTCGCATTCTGCCCGTGGTAGGAGTAGAAGAAGAAATAGTCGGGATAGTTGAGCCATCCGCCAAAGTTGTTGATGATCATGGGGCGAGTCTTCTCGACCAGAACAGCGCGGAAATTTGACCCCGGAACTTTTTCGAGGGTGACGTTGATGCCGATTTTCGCTAAGGCTTCTTGAGTCAAAACCGCCATCGGTTCAGCCCACTCCTTTGTACCCAAGTCAAAAGCTAAGGTTGTATCGAAGCCATCGGGGTAGCTAGACTCGGCCATTAGCGCCTTCGCCCGTTCAATGTCGGTTTTGTAAGGAAAGGGCTGAGGCCAATCGATGGTGCTGGGTTCCTTATTCTCTGCGCCATACATGGGGACGCATTGGCCATACATGGCCGTTTCGACAATGGCGTCGTAGGGCATGGCATAGGCCACAGCCTGCCGAACTTTGACATCTGCGAAGGGATTGGGTTCGCCTTTCAGTTCTGGCTGGGCGTGGAGATCGAGGGTGTAGAGACAGTTTTCAATCGGAGTCGTAATAACGGTGAAGTTTCCGGTTTCCTTTAGCTCTTTGACATCCTTCTCAGCAAGATTAAAGTTGATGTCTACGTCTCCCCGTTCGAGCAGCGCTCTCCGGTTCCCGGCTTCAGGAACATTGAGTTCAATAATTTTTTGAGCCTGGGGGGGAGGGCCGGATTTCCATTCTTCAAATCTGACGAGAACAATGCGCTCTTCGGGCTGGAAGCTTTCAATCAAGTATGCACCGCCGCCTGCGTCATTGGCATTCACCCACTCTAGACCCCAAGGGTCTTCGGCGGTGACGTTGGGTTCGACTAGCTTCGAGTTGATGATGGCTGGGATGGGCACGGCCATATCCATAATTGTCAGCTTATCTTTCCGCAGGAAGTTGACCTTAAAAGTGTGGTCGTCAATGACTTCAAACTGGTCTGGATTCTCAAGGGCACCCGCTTTCATTTGGAAGGTGGGGAAGCCGCCTACGGAAACGGCTCGGTCGTAGGACCATTTCACATCATTCGCGGTAACCGGAGTGCCATCGTGGAATGTAGCGTCTTTGCGGAGGGTGAAGGTGACGGACATCTCATCATCAGCCACTTCCCAGGATTCGGCGAGTTCTGGCTGAATGTCGGTGTAGTCATAGGAGAGCGTACCATCGGGCAATGTCTTGGTGCCGAAGGTGACGAGGCGATCGTAGATACACCAGGAAATGCCGTAGGCGGGACGGTTGGTTCCCACTTGGTGAAGGTCGAGGCCGTTGGGGAATCCGCCACCGCTGACCACGGTGATCGTTGCGTCGGTTGCCGCTGCCCCATTGCCTGACGCTGCCTCAGTTCCTTCTGTTGTCTCAGAGGTGGAATCTGAGGGTGTACTACAGGACTTCAAAAGTGCTGCTAAAGATACTCCTGCGGTAAAGGCGGTTCCTCGTTTAAGCAAATCTCGTCGCCGCATCACTGTCCTCCCTTGATAGCCGTTGGCATCGAAACGTTGGCCTTAGGCTAGAGCACCCCTGTGAATTTTTTCAGGAAGAAATCGGGAAGAAATCGGGAAGATTCACTCGATTGGGTGATGTTTGATGAGAGATCATAGCGCTGCGCACGTTGGTTAAGTACAGTTGTGCTTAACGTGGGTGCAAACCGCTATATTTGGGAGAAAAATCTGTCGATGACCGTATAATTCTTTCCAAAGACTTTGCCCTTGAAGTTGGGACGGTTTGTGCGGGTCGATACTTCTCTTTTGCCGATTGCGTTGACGTTGATGTTTGGGGCGGGCCTGTCGGGGCTGGCGACATTTTCTGTTGCTCGATGGGAACAGGCGAATTATCGGCTACAGTTTCAGCGGCAGACCGATAACCTGGCAACGTCTCTTCAACGCAGCATCAACCGTTATACAGACATCTTACTTGCATTGGGGGATTTTTATCGCGTTTCTCAGAATACTGTATCTCGTGAAGATTTCGATCGCTTTGTTGAACGGAATTTGGTAGATAATCCGGGAATTCAGGCATTGGAATGGGCTCCGGTTGTGCTGGAGGGCGATCGCCCCACCTTCGAAACCACCCAGCAGCAGAATGGCTATCCGGCGTTTCGCATCACCGAGCGAGACAGTCGGGGAGCGTTGATTCCAGCGCAGGAGCGATCGCACTACGTCCCGGTAACGTTTATCCGTCCCTGGGAAGGGAATGAGTTGGCGTTGGGGTATGATCTGACCTCTGATCTCACCCGTCGCATCGCCCTGGAAACCGCACGGGATAAGGGAGAGGTCGCGGCATCCGGGCGCATCCGTCTGGTGCAGGAAAACAAAAATCAGTTTGGTTTTCTGGTGTTTCTCCCGCTGTACACAAGTCCCTCGCCCCCACAAACGCTCGACAGTCGCCGCCAAGCACTGACCGGATATCTGCTGGGCGTGTTTCGCGTGGCGGATGTGGTTGAAGAGTCCCTGCGAACCCTCAATTACGACATTGACTTTGTGTTGTTCGATCAAACGGCCATTGGAGACGAGCAGTTTCTTGGCCTCTACGATGCGGCAACTCAAACGCTTTCCGCTGAGATGACCCAGCCCCCTTCAAGACACCAAACGCTTTGCCCAACTCCTGAGGATTGTCATCACCCGCTGACGACGGGAGGCCGACGGTGGGCGATCGCCTTTACCCCTGGGGCAAATTACCCTGCTCAACCCGTTTGGGGAACCCTTTCCACCTTACTCATTGGGGCACTGCTGACCCTGCTGGCGACGCGATATTTGGCTCAAGCCCAGGCCAAGTTAGAAAGAACCCGAGAACTTAGTGAGTTGAAGATTCGTCTGTTTTCTATGGCCTCCCATGAGTTGCGCACCCCGCTGAGTACGATTCTCATTTCAGCCCAGAGTCTAGAATCGGGAGCCTTCTCCATGACGCCGGACTCTGCTGGGACTGTGGAGGTGGGCGGCATGGAGGCTCAAAGCACCTTCGGGGTGTCCCATCACCAAACATCGTCAGGAGAGAGGGGCGATCGCCAGCGCATCTACAGCCGAATCCGGGCAGCGGCTAAGCGCATGAACCAGTTGCTCAACGACCTGTTGACGCTTTCCCGAGCCGAAGCAGGTAAGTTGCAGTACGCCCCCGAAATCCTCAACCTACCCTCGCTGTGCCAACAGTGGATTGAAGAGGTGCAGGTAAGCGTTGAGCATCCTCCCGCTATTGAGTTCATCCCCACGGGCGACTGCACGATGGCCTATGTTGACCCCCATTTGGTGCGGGCGATCGTCACCAATCTGCTGTCGAATGCCGTGAAATATTCTCAGCCTAATCCTCACATCACCCTAACCCTTGCTGGGACGCCCTACGCAATTGTGTTCATCGTGAAAGACAACGGTATTGGCATTCCAGAAGCCGATCAGGCCCACTTAGAAGAGGCGTTTTACCGGGGAACCAACGTGGGGGAGATTTCTGGCACAGGACTGGGACTGTCTGTCGTTCATGCCTGCCTCAAGCTCCATCGGGGAACCTTGCAGTGTGAGAGTGCAGTCGGACAGGGGACAACCTTTACGGTTTCACTCCCCCGTGTCGAGTAAGAACCCATAACTTTCTTTGGAGAGCGCGGCTGAGCCGCGCTCTCCAAAGAAGAGTTCTAAGAGGCTGAAGACTATATCTGCTGAAGCCGATACCCAACTCCATGAACGGTTTCAATTAGGGTCTTGGGAGCCCCTGCTCCCTTGAGTTTGTTGCGGAGGCTTTTGATGTGCGCCTTGACGGTTTCCTCATCGGGGGGACTGTGCAGCGACCACAGGGATTCCAGGATAAAAGAGCGGCTGA
>JAYKJC010000007.1:0-2956 GCA_035285885.1 Leptolyngbyaceae cyanobacterium
TTGTCCATGATCACCACCAGACCCCGCTTGCCCTGTTTTTTGAGTTGGGCGATCGCCGCTCCCAGCAGTTCTCGATTGATGGTGTCCAGCAGCTTAGTCTTTTGCGGCCCCAGGTATTGATTCAGCCGCTCCCGCAATCCCGAATCATTCTTCGCGCGCGTGGTGATTTTGCCGATGCCAAACGCCAGGGAAAACTCGCCTCCCTCATGGGCGGAGAACTTCAGTCCCTCCATGCCGAAGCCTTCTGGAACGCCCACCTCCACATCCGTGACCTCAAATTCTGTTTGCAGCAGTCGAGCCGCTTCCTTCAACATCTGCCGCAGTCCTTTCGGCTCCGCGATGGTGATTTCGTCCAGGCTCTGACTCACGCGACGGGCGATCGCCAACAGCACATCCCCGATGTCCACATCCGCCATTTCCAGGTCTTCACTCGACTCAAAATAGACCACATGAAAGCCTTCATGCTCCAGTTCTTGCTTTAGCCGCAACAGTTCGGTGGACTTACCACAGCCAATATGTCCGGTAAACAGAGTGCAGGTCGGAATCTCAGGCGAATAGAAGGAAATATTGTCCTTCATTTCCTCAATAATGCTGCCGCCCCGCACGGGCGCAAAGTCAATGTAGAGCTGGCGATCGGCCTCAATGCTAATGTTGAGACTTTTGCTGGGGTTGGTGGCGTGAAAAAACTGGCGAATATCAATTACATTCATTAGGGGCACATTCATCAGGGGCGAAACGGTGCAGTCATGGCGATGGGCTAAACGAGCTATCCATTTCTGGCTTCATTCTCGAAGCGTCAGTCACTATCGGTCACTAAAAGAAATCATCCTGCAAGTCGATCAGAATGACCAACTCAAGAATCATTAAGACTCCTAACATCGCCAACGCACTGTTATTGTATCGGCGAGTCACAGAAAGTTCCTGGGTGTGCCAAACAAGAAAGGAGTAGGTTCGTAGGGCGATCGCCATCAACCACCACCCCACCAACAGAAACCACCCCGGCCCCGGTCCGTGTATTAGAAAACTCGTTGGCCCCAACCTCTGGCCTCCGTAGGGCGCAAGGGTCGCCGCAAATAAATAATAGGTCAGATATCCACTGAGCGTGGCTAATATCAAAAAGCTCATGGGAAAAGGCTGATGAGAGAGGGCGAATGGGAAAAGATTGGTGGGAGGAGCCGCAGGTTTTGAGTTCGTCAACAAGAATGAATTTTTAAGAGGTAAGGGGCAAGTGGGCGATCGCCCGCTTGCTCAACTCTATTAAAAACCAAGCTTCAACAGGGAAGCGTAATTTCAAAGAGCGTCCCTGTTTCTGGACTGGATTCAACGTGAATTCGTCCATGATGTTTCTCAGTAATAATTTGATGACTGATGAACAAACCGAGCCCCGTCCCGTCATCCGCTGATTTTGTTGTAAAGAAAGGTTCAAAGATTCTTGACCGAACCTCATCAGGAATCCCGTCTCCATTATCTCGAAGCTGAATCCGAATTTCCTTTGAGTTTTCAGAGCATTGATAGTCAGTTGAAATCTGAATTGTTGGCGTCCATTTATGTGTCCGTCGTTCACTTTCCGTTTCTCCGCGCAACTCACGAGCAGATTGCTTTTCTGTCAATGCATCAATGCTGTTGGAAATAATGTTGATAAACACTTGACTAATTTGTCCGGGATAACACGTTACCAGGGGAAGATTCCCGTAGTTTTTTTCAACATGAATTCCCGCTTTAATTCGGCTATCTAATATCAGCAGTGTTCCGTCTAAATAGCGATGGATGTCAACGGCTTGCGTTTTCTCATGATCCATTCTGGAAAAGTTTCGGAGGCTGGAGACAATCTCAACCATACGCTCAGACGCCAGCGCCATGCTTTCGATCAGCTTGGGCAAATCATCAAGCAAGAACTCTAAATCAACTTTTTTCTCAATGGCTTCAATGTCTTCTGTCGGAATCGTCTCTTTATTTCGATAGGTTGAAATCAACACAAACAAATCTTCGATGTATTTTTTCAAGAATTCTAGATTGCCACTGACGCAATTCACCGGATTTTTGATCTCGTGAGAAACGCCTGCAATCATTCGACCCAGGCTTGACATTTTTTCTGTTTGAGCCAAATGATCTTGAGTTTTTTTGTTCAATAGCTGTGTCGTGAGTCGATGAACATCAGCTTGAGCAATCAGAAGTTGATGAATATCCAATAGCTTGTAAGTATCAGTGTCACAATCGACCACGATGGGTTCATAGAGCAATTCTTGTGGACGCTGTAATGCCTGCAAGACAGCATCAGCAACTTTTACGGTGTGATGGAGCGTGAGAAACTGAGTGCGCACAAACGGGTAAAGTGCATACATCGGGCGCTCTAGAAACAACTCTAGGCTGTAGGGGCGACTCATCTGCTCCAATAATTTCTGCCGAGAGATCATCCCAATCATTTTTTCGCCATCCGTGAGCAGAAGCCCCGGCAGCCCCGGATTATTGGAGAACATCTGCATGGCATCTTTGCCGAGTGCCTGAGCGTCAAGATGCTGGTCGGCTAATGCAAGATGACCAATGGTGGAATGGGTTGTTAGCGAAAGCGGATGAGGTTCCGAGGTCGTTGGCTGAGTTTTGTGAACGCTTAGCATATTTAGGGTGACACACTGTCAAATGAAAGCACTCTGAATTGGAGAAAGGTGAGCCATCAAACGGTGTTTGAGGGTACCATCCAATGCTCCATGAATCCAATGCTCTGTAAGGCGAATAATGATGATGCGAGCCCCTGCCAAAATACTACGGATGCCTTGAATGTGTATTTCAATCATACCCGCTCGAAGATGTTGAACATGTTGGCTTCTGAACACATTTACATACAGAGTCAGGCAAATTTTTAGGTACACCCCGTCGGTCTTAACCCAACAATAACTTCCTGATGTTATGAATGTGTCCGGGCTCTAATGAAAACTTCGCTTTTCAAACTTCGCTGTAA
>JAYKJC010000008.1:0-7534 GCA_035285885.1 Leptolyngbyaceae cyanobacterium
AGGACTGGGGGCAGTTTGCCATTACTCTAAGTGAGCCTGCACCAGAGAACCTGAGAGTTGGCTATGGTATTTCTGGCAAGGCTGATCCAGGTAAGAAAAACGACTATCTCTTGAAAGATGGACGTAAAGTGTTGGGTGATGATCGCCGTAACAACACGATTGTGGTTGGTAAAGGTGAACGCAGAGTGCTGATTGATGTCGTGCCGTTGGGCGATCGCGACTATACCGAAGGAGATGAAGAGGTCATCCTCAGACTTGAGAATGGCAATGGCTACATTGTGGGCAAACACAATAAAGACACCGTCACGATTGAGCCATACGCTCCTGGAGGTCGCAGAAGAGGGGGATAAGTTAGCGTTTCGTCAGCTTTAGCATTACTGAACATAGTCAACTGAACATATTCATGAGTCGGGCGTTTGTCCTGACTCATGAATATCCAAGGTCGTAACCCCAACGTTGGAATCGATTCAGCTGTGTCTATAGGGTATATCCGTGGTTTGCAACGTTTTTTAGGTGTGAGGTTTGAACTAAATGACTAACGTATTAATGACTAACGTGTTAAGGAAAATTCTGGTGTATATGCCAGTTTCCCTGGGGACAGCAGCTCTGCTGACACCCCTGACAGCCTATGGGCTTGAGGCGAATGGATTGGGCGATCGCTCGTCTGCTTCTTTATTGGGTGGACAGGTACGGGTTGCCGACCCATGGGCCGATGGCAGTGAACCGATGGCTCAGGTCACATCCGTATCCCAGTTGTCGGATGTTCAGCCGACAGACTGGGCATTTCAGGCACTCCAGTCACTTGTTGAGCGCTATGGCTGTATTGCGGGCTATCCCGATGGAACGTTCCGGGGCAACCGTGCCCTCAGTCGCTACGAATTTGCGGCGGGTCTGAATGCCTGTTTAGATCGGGTGAATGAGCTATTAGCGGCGGGTCTAACAGACAAGGTAAGTTATGAAGACCTTGCCGTTCTAGAGCGCTTACAAGAACAGTTTGCAGCTGAGTTGGCAACGCTTCGAGGCCGAGTCGATGCGCTGGAAGCTCGCACCGCAGAACTGGAAGCCAATCAATTCTCGACAACGACGAAACTCCACGGTGAAGTCATTTTTGACATCAGCGATAGCTTTGAGGATCTGGATGATACGGCAGGCTGCGGATGTGTTCCCGCTGCATCTGACAATCAGACGGTCTTTCGGTATCGAGTACGGCTTGATCTCGTCACCAGCTTTACAGGGGAAGATGCACTGCATACTCGTCTTGCCGTTGGTGAAGTCGAATCATTTTTTGGTCCAGGGGTTTATTCCGTGGCGGATGATTTAGGACTGGATGATGAGCTTGCATCCGCAGAAGGCAGCGTTGCTCAAAGCGTAGGTGGCAGCACGGGGGGTGACATCGTTCTAGATTGGTTGGGGTATTACTTCCCGATTGGCGATCGCATCGATGCCTATGTCGTCGCCACAGGGGGTCGCCACCACCAATACGTTCCCAGCACCGTCAATCCTTACTTTTCTGATTTCGATGGTGGACAAGGCGGTATTTCAACCTTTAGCCAGGAAAGCCCGATCTACCGCATTGGCGGCGGAGCCGGAGGTAGCCTGAGTTTTGCCTTCGATGATGAAGAAACCTTTGTGCTGACTGCCGGATATCTAGCCGATGATCCGGCTTCACCCGCTGAAGGAGACGGCATTTTCAACGGAGATTATGCGGCTCTGGGGCAGTTGACCATCTCACCTGGAGATAAGCTACAGGTCGGACTGACGTACGTTCACGGCTTCCATACAGATGACAACTTGATCTTTGACAGCGGTTTTGGCAATGAGTTCTTCGTGGGAACCGTTCCTGCGAGTGCAACTCACGTCGAGCTTGATACCGCAGCCGTGACGAACTCCTACGGAGTGCAGCTCTCGTACGAATTTAGCCCGCACTTTGCAATCAATGCCTTTGGCGGGTATTCCGATGTCATTTTCGTAGAGGAAGATGACAGTGAAATTTGGTACTACGGTCTGGGGTTAGCCTTCCCTGATCTCTTTAAGATGGGGAACTTGGGAGGCATCATGGTGGGTGTCGAACCTTACCTGGGAGATACTGAAGTCAGCGACATCAGAATCTTTAATGATACGTCTGTCCATGTTGAGGCGTTCTATCGCTATCAAGTGACGGATAACATCTCCTTGACGCCAGGGGTCATCTGGATAACCGCGCCGAACCAAAACGAGAATAACGACGACTCTGTCATCGTCACCCTACGTTCAACATTCCGCTTCTAAATTGGGCGTTGTTGAATTGGGCGTTGCTGATTCGAGGGATATTTTTGTAGGGGCATGGCAGTGCCATGCCCCTACCGTAAGTCAGGGGTGGGCTGCCATCGTTGATTGACCGCAGTTCATCAACTTCAGCACTGCCGATTATCTTATCCCGGAGGCCACTGGAGAGCCCGACCTCCTAGAAGGTGGAGATGGAGATGATAAACCGTCTGCCCGCCATCATCGCCCGTGTTAATCACAACTCGATAGCCCTTGTCTAGCCCTAGCTGATCCGCAACTTTCTTAGCTGTCAGCAGTAGGTGACCGAGTAACGCCTGGTCATCGGGTTCTGCATCGGCAAGTTTAGGAATCGGCTTTTTAGGAATGAGCAATACGTGCACAGGAGCCTGGGGACTGATATCCCTGAAGGCCAGCGCCAAATCATCTTCATAGACGATATCGGCAGGAATTTCGCGGCGAATAATCTTGCCAAACAGGGTGTCTTCACTCATGGGGATTTCCGTTATCGACTCCGAAACGACGATGCCATTGTATAGCGCTCTGCCCTTTGGTAAAACTAGGACGTGGTTTTAAAACTAACTGAAAGGGTTGTTATTTTGTGCGTGTCGTACTTGTTTAGCAGTATTCCTTGTTCCCAGCGTCTCGCTGGGAATGTCCACGAGAGCCTCTGGCTCCAACTTGAACGGGAGCCAGAGGCTCTCGCAAAGGCTCCCTGCCAGAGTCAGGGAACCAGAAATTAGAGAAGGTTCTTCGTGGGCAGACAAGCGGTTGCTGAGACAAGCGGTTGCTGATATGAGGATATTCGATGTGTCCATACGGGCAAACTGCCCGCACGGGCACATCGATCTGACTGTCTGATCACTCTCGTGAAGTAGCCTCTGATGCGGCTCCTGATGGTGTCCCCGATGATGGTGTCCCCGATGAGGAGTGAGAGGTTCTGAATAAGTGAGAGTGGCTGGGACTGTAGAGGCGCGATCGCCGTTCCCCTTCATCCCTTAAAGACCACCCCGATCCCTCAATCCACTGCTCAGGCGGATAGGCGGTCGTCAACGCAGGACTAATGACATAAAGCGTGGTGCGAATCAGATTTTCTTGCTGAGTCACCATCGCCATGCGGTCGAGGGAAGTGAGAACGATTCTCTCATCAGGCCAACCGAGCCGAAAACACACGGCGACTGGGGTAGACGGTGGATAGTGCAGGAGCAGCTTTGCTTCCGCATCGGTCACATGGCGCGCACTGAGATAGAGACAGAGACTCGCCTGGTGAGCCGCCAGAGAAGCGAGTTCTTCGGTTTCTGGCACGGAGGTACGTCCGCTGATGCGAGTCAGAATAATCGTCTGGACAAGCTCTGGAACCGTGAGTTCCACATTCAGCCGTGCAGCCGCCAGTTGAAACGCACTAATCCCTGGAATAATCTCAAACGGAATGTGGGCGGAGGCTAGAGCCTGCATTTGTTCGCATACGGCTCCGTAGAGGCTGGGGTCGCCCGAGTGGAGACGAACCACCGAACAGCCCGACTGCACCCGCTCAATCATCAACGGGAGGATATCCTCAAGGGTTTTATTGGCGGTGCGAACTCGCTCAGCGTCAGCTCGGGCCATGTCTACAATCTGTTTCGGCACGAGGGAATCGGCAAATAGAATCACATCCGCATGGGCGATGATACGCTGAGCCTTAATGGTCAGCAAGTCTGGGTCGCCAGGGCCAGCCCCAACAATGTAGACTTTCGGTTCTAACGGTGTGAGCGTATCGGTTTGATTCATCTCGTGTTTAGGTTCTGTGTGTTCAGGTTCTATGTTTAGGTTTTGTAAATAACGATGAAGTTCATGTGATGACAGCATCGCCATCCGGATGCCCTATCGCTACCTCGTATAGAGGAATGGTAGATGCACCCTGATTCTAGACCCGGAAGTTCGCTTCCGGGTTTTCTTTTTTGGGTTTTCTGGCGATCGCCCTTTTGATTGAAACATTTTGTGGAGCGACTTCACCTCACGCCGCCTACCATCCACTGGCCAATATTAGAACTTACGCAAGTCCTCTGTATCTAGTGCAGCAATTCTCATTATGAAAATTCAGGGGGCAAAATGGTCGCCGCAAGCGACCATTTTGCCCCCTGAATCAATACAAGTGAGCGCCGATAGGGCGCGAAGCCTTTCAACATGAGAAGTGCTGTATCTAGTGCATTTCTGGGGTGGTGGCAGGCTGCGTCCGCCATCTCCCCCAAAAATGCGTAAGTCCTAAATATGATAGTTTTACGAGGTATAGTTTTTGGTTGCCTCAGTTCAATTGTTCATGCCCATGAAGTCTCACCCCTTGGCCATTCGCCTGGAACAATACACTCTGAAACACCCTGCCGAGGTCTTGCTCGTCCATACAAACGTAGAGGGCGAAGAGGATCAGGTGATTATTTTTCGCGGATTTTCCAGTTCGCTGATGCGATCGACCGCTTACGACCCCGACGTTCCAGTAATTCCTGAGGGAGCAGATATTGTGTCGATTGACCGCCTTAAAGGCCCATACACTCCCGATCATCCCCACTATCTACAATCCGGGCTGTCTGTTGACACGGTTCAACCATTACTTGAGAATGCAGGGGTATAGCCAGATACAGAGCGTTGGGCATGCCGTCTGAGCCCGATGCTCTTGGCATATTTAAGTACTACAAAATCATTTTGGCAAGCGATAAGTTTTGATACAAACCTACAGCAACAAAGCGCGGTACATGTAGACTTCGCTGTAGGTTTCAAAATATTCATTCAGGTTCTTGAATGTTTCTGGTCAGGTTCCTGTCAGTTGTCTAGAGTTGATTTTAGTTAATTCTTCAAAGGCCAGATTTGTATGTAATTGGCGCTTTTTGTTTGACATTCGAGTTCTTTGTTGAAGCCGCCATAGAATCGTTGATATATAAGGCGCAAGAGCGATAAAGTTTTGCTTTTGCTCTGGTATGTACTGCTTTTCTAGGGACTTTTGTCTAGGTCAGCCGTCTAGATAAGATTGTGATGAAAACGCTTAATGAGCGTTGTCTTATCTGTTGATGGAAAAAGCGATCGCCCGTCCACTACATCTTAATATTCTTATCTTAATCATTGACTTTAACTTATACACAAAACCTTGCCGTATTGCTGCGTATTAATAAATGATCGTGCAAGGAATTAAAACTCCACTTTTTATCCATTTTGAGTTCCTATTCTAAGCGCTGTTTCTAACTGTTTCTACCTGGTGCGATCGCCCTTTTCTGCTTCATTTTTTACAGAAATCAGGCACGCTGACGCTCATCATCTGTCCGTTCAATACCCGTTGCTTTTAATACCCGTTGCTTTTGCTGCCCTGACGTTAAGGACACCTCCGTATGGCTCGCCAGATCCCAATTCCGATTACGGAACTGCTGGGGAATAATCTTCCTGTCGCCCTCAAAAATGTCAATTCTATCCTCGATCCTCTGTTTCAGCAGATTCGGCTAACAGACTCTTCATTGACCGATGGAGTTCTATCGTTAGCGCCAGACGAGGATGCAGCCATTCGAGAGTGGTTTCGCAGCATTGGTGACTGGTTGGCCAGCACCGTTCAGTCTTTACCGTCGGTTTTGCCGATTCCTCCCATCCTGCAGGATGTGGTGGCCTTTGACGCTACTGCTCGTCGGCTCACCCTGCAATTGGCGGCGTTGAGTGATTTGGAAACCAATCTGGCGGGCATTCAGGGTCTAAGCTTTGTGGCGAATCCTGATGGCTTTGAGGCGATCGCCACCCATACAGACAGCGGGGTGGATGTAGTTCTCGCGCCCCGGTTTGCCCTGCGATTTCAGCGCAATCTGTTTGAACCTGTGCGGCGGATCTCCAGCACAGATGGGCAAATTCGCTACGAACCCGATGCCAGTCGTCCCTTCACGGATGTGGATCTGGGCGCAGTGAGCTTCACCGTCAACACCCGTGATGGCGTCCGTATTTCCCAGGATTTTAATAGCCAGTTGCCAGCCCCTGTGCGACTCGTTGCGGCTTCTAACTTGGTGATCGAAAGGGGGAATTTCTTCCTGGATCTGAGGGGCGATCGCAAGTGTTTGGCGCTGCGATGGGAATCGACGCAGTTGGGCAACTGGTTGGGACAGCTCGCCGCGAATTTCCGAGAGGAAGGGCCAGCCAGTGTGGCGGTGTTGACTCTGCGCATGGAGCTGGGCGATCCGCTGGAGTCGATCCGGCTGGATTGGCGGATGGAGGGCAGTCGCCGCAACTATCTGCTGCCAGGAATTAAAGTGACGACTCCGGCAAACACCGAGTTCAGCATGGTGCTGGAGTCGAATGGGGCGGACCGTCTGAGCCGGATGCTGTTTATCTTGACGCTTCCTCAAGCGGCGAATGCGGCGACGCAATCGCTGACGGCGGCCAGCAATTTTGCCTGGAGTCGGGGGGGCGATCGCGAGCTACAGAATGACTCGAATCCCAATGCGTCTGCGAATGCTGATCCGCTCATCAAGGCTGATTTTGTTCCTCAGAATCGGGTAAGTTTGGCGCTGCTCGATTGGCACTTTACCCGTTCTGGACTGCCGACGTTTCTCAAGCAGGTGGACGGGGGACTGCCGGATCTGGATTTTGATCGATCGGAGACGCTGAGTGAGAAGGGGGCGATCGCCCTCCGCAGCCTTTCTCCCAGTGATTGGAATGTGTTACCCGCGTTCAACACCGATGCCTTTGACTTCCCCTTTCTGAGAAATGACCAGCGAGATCAGCGCATTTCAATCAACATCGGCACCCCCCAACTGCTGCTAGCGGAAACCAGAATTCTTCTGGAAGCAGACGCCAGGGTGAGGATTGGCGATCTGCTGCTTGAAAGCGGCATTGACTTCACGTTTAACTGGGAAACCTTTGCCCTCACGGTGAACCATGATGGGGGACTGAAGTTGTCTTCGCCAGAGTCCGAGCTGGGTCCCCAGCAATACCTGGGGTTGACGTGGCGGTTTAAGGGAGCCGAACAGCCCGATGGAACCTTCCACCATCTGACCCTGGTGACAAAGGACTATAACTATCAGATTATTCAGGCGGAAGGGGCGACCATTGAGCTGGACTACACCCTCGCCAGCGATGACCCGATTACCTTTATTGTCAGCAATTTGGCGATTTCTGATACAGGAATTACGCTGACGGCAGAAGTGAGCGATCGCCCCGCCAAACTGAACGGGTTAGATACTCGCTTCCGGTTCCACGGGAGTCGGCTCGAAATTGTCGATAACGCCATCAAAGACTTTACCCTGGCAGGGTCGGGGCCACTGCCGCCCGA
>JAYKJC010000009.1:0-3006 GCA_035285885.1 Leptolyngbyaceae cyanobacterium
CCTTTCCCTGGCGATGGAGGAATCGGAACGGTTGCAGCGGTTGCTTAATGAGATTTTGCTCTATGCGCGAGACCAGCAGCTTAGCGCAAATGAGCTGAATCTTGTTGAACTGTTGACGGAGCTATGGGAATCTTTGCGGGAGATGCCGTATGCCGTGGATCGCACGATTAAATTTATGGCGACCTCGGATGAGGTGGTAGTGAAGGGCGATCGCGACAAACTGAAGCAGGTGTTTATTAATCTCGTCAGCAATGCCTGTGAAGCGATTCCGTCAGGGGAAACGGTGAGCTGGAAAATTGAGTGCAACGGTAATCCTAAGCAAATACAGATTCAGGTTCACAACGGAGGAGAGCCTATTCCGCCCGATGTTTTGCCTCAACTGACCAAACCATTTTTTACCACAAAATCTTCTGGAAATGGCTTGGGGCTGGCAATTACTAAAAGAATTGTCGAAGCCCATGATGGAACCCTGAGCTTCACCTCTACGGCGGAAGATGGCACAACGGTCACTGTCGTTTTACCGAGGGTGGTCACCCTTCGTTCGACTTCCTAAGCCACTGCTACGTCGGGATGGCGATCGCCCATCAACTGCTGGATCATTGTTATCAGTTCTTGATCTACAAAGGGTTTGATGATGTAGCCGTTTGCCCCTGCTTTAAGGCCCGTTTCGCAGTCGGTGCGATCGCCCCTTCCAGTAACGAAAACAATGGGATTATCAAACCCGGCCTGACGCAACCGCTGACAGACTTCTAGCCCTGACATTCGAGGCATATCTCGATCGAGCAAAATTAAATCGGGATAGGGAAATGTCCAAATTTTCTTTAGTGCCTCAACTCCATCGGAAGCGATGGTTACTTTGTAGCCCTCATCTTCTAAGGCCATAGACAAAAGCTGTGCCAGGCTGGGCTCATCTTCAACGACTAAAATATGTGTGTGCATCGCTCCTCCTCAAAACATTAGCGTGTGTGATTGCCGATGATAGAAGTGAGCGTGGGGTAAAACTTGCCACTCAGCTTCGGGGTCGGACAACTCGTTCTCTCTCCTTCTTCCAGTATGGTCAACGGCTCTGAGGAAGGTCTGACCTGTGGATTAGAAGATGATGAGGGAGATTGCGTGATGAGATTTCTTGATGCCATGGCGAGTGACAATACGAACTTAGGTGTGCGGGCACAGCCCGCACACCTAAGTATCCTTATCTGTAGATATCTGGAGGACTGCTGGTGAAGAAGATGAATTAGACTTTTAGGGGTACGGGTGATGTTATTCTTCCGGCGGATCTTCTGGAGGAAGCTCAACATCGGGAAGATCAGGTCTTTCTAACAGCTGCTTCTTTGAGTCTTTCAGCTCTTTCCACAAGCTCTTGATCTGAGTATAGGCTTCAAAAGAGTCTATTTTGCCTCCCGTTTCCAGTGCACAAATCACTCCAATGCGCTGCGCAAACTCCTGTAAATTGGAATCAAATACCAGCCGCTCAGGTGTGAACTCTCCCCGGTATCGGGCACGAGGAAAGAGGAAGTTATTTTTCTGAGGGTCCTGGCGATCGCCCTTCCCTTGATTTGGAATATCAGCCACACTTCACCCCTCATTATTTCAATACTGTTATGAGCTTGAAAAAATTCAATGCTTGAAATCTAGTGCTTGAACCTGACGCTTAGCTTAGAAACGAGTATTCCCACTTTCTTCTAACCCAAACACTTCTTATGGTAGTCGTAAGTTGAAGAATTGTAAGTAAGTCGATTGAAAGAGGGGACACCATCTCACGTCAATCCCACGTCAATGTGGAAATGCACAGGCAAATGGATTCACCCGATTGGAGGCTTGACTCTGATCACTTCTGACAAATAATATTTTAATCAGAAGAACTTGCTCATTAAGAGAACACCTCTTCGATCTATCGACCCCATGCAGCAGCGCACTTCACTACAATCATTTGACCTAGGACTAGGTCTGCTGCTCCTGCGCCTTTGGCGCAGATAGATTTGACATAAATTTTTCATGTACATAGTTTCGATCACGCGAGTTTAGCCACAATGCTAGGGTCGGCAGTTGAGTTGCTGCGACTATCGCGAACTGACGATTTAGCTTCAATCAGCATCCATACATTTTGAGGCTCCAATGAATTCATTCTCTTATTTCAACGCGTTGGCACAACGACTTTTCGTGGGGTGTCAGGGTCAACCCACGCAGCACCCCGGCGACCCCGTGATCATTTGCCACGGTTTGACGCGTAACGATTTTTCTGAATCTCAGAACCGACACTTCGCTGCACTTCGTTTCATCACATTGCACAAACGAAAACATAATTGGAATTTTTCAACATGTTGACTCATCCATCGAACAAATATCGTCCGTTTCAACCTGTGAAGCTGAGCGATCGCACCTGGCCGTCAAACACGATTACGCACCCTCCTATTTGGCTCAGCACCGATCTCCGAGATGGCAATCAAGCCCTGATTGAACCGATGAATCGTCAGCGCAAGCTGGAGATGTTTGATCTGCTGGTGGCGATTGGCTTTAAAGAAATTGAAGTGGCGTTTCCCTCTGCGTCACAAACCGATTTTGACTTTGTTCGAGATTTGATTGAGGGCGATCGCATTCCCGATGATGTGACGATTCAGGTGCTGACTCAGGCCCGAGAACATCTGATTCGTCGGACGTTCGAGTCGCTCAAGGGTGCAAAGCGGGCGATCGTCCATGTGTACAACGCGACTTCTCCCGTGTTTCGGCGCACGGTGTTTAATCTGGATCGGGCGGGCACGATTCAACTGGCGGTTGAGGCGGCTCATCTCATTCAAACCCTGGCTGATGAGCACCCGGAAACGGACTGGCGCTTTCAGTATTCGCCTGAGACTTTTACAGCGACTGAACTGGATTTTGCGAAGGACATCTGCGATGCGGTGCTGGATGTGTGGCAACCGACGCCTGACCGGAAGGCGATTATTAACTTACCTGCAACGGTCGAAGTGTCTACTCCTAATGGATTTGCGGATCAGGTCGAGTGGATGC
>JAYKJC010000010.1:0-17361 GCA_035285885.1 Leptolyngbyaceae cyanobacterium
GTTTACTTTAGCGCCGCAGATATTGTCGTCCTTCCCTTTAGAAGTGTGTCCACTTCCGGTAGCTTGCTGCTGGCGATGTCCTATGGAAAACCTGTCATTGCTCCGAAGATTGGCGGAATTGCAAGTACGTTAGCTGAAGCAGATGATTTGCTCTACGACCCGGATGACGACCTCGGTCTACTTCATGCCTTGAATGCAGGAATGGAGATCAATGATGTGGAGATGGGGAAAAGGGTCAATCAGGTGTGCGATCGCCTCAGTTGGGCATCTATTGCTCAGCAAACGTCTCAACTTTACATCAAAGCTCTAGACTCAGGAAAAAATGCACCCCAAGGTTAGCATCTTAATTCCCTGCTATAACGCTGAACAGTGGGTAGGGAAAGCAATTGAAAGTGCCCTCGAACAAACATACCCTCATACTGAAGTCATTGTCATTGATGATGGGTCTACAGACAACAGCCTTGAGATCATTCAAAGCTTTGGTAGTAAAATTCAGTGGGCTACACAACTCAATCAAGGCGGTAATGTCACTCGAAATCACTTGCTAGAGCGAAGCACAGGTCAATGGCTCCAATATTTAGATGCAGATGACTATTTACTCCCTCACAAAGTAGGCGAACAAATAGAGCACCTAAAGGCAACTAAAGACAAACAAGCTAATCATAAAATTGATGTTCTTTATAGCCCCAGCATCCTCGAATATCGGAATCACACGTCATTTACTCAGGAAATTCTACCCATTCCTGAACCCCATGATCCCTGGATTTTACTAGCACGATGGTATCTTCCCCAAACCAACAGTCCTCTCTGGCGAAAACAAGCGATTGTGGATGTTGGAGGATGGAAAGAAACTCAACCCTGTTGCCAGGAACACGAACTTTATTTGCGATTGCTTCAAGCAGGAAAATCCTTCCAATATTGTCCATCCGCTGGGTCGATTTATCGTCAATGGAGTGAGACAACAACTTGCAAGCGTAATATGCATCTTACATGGAAAAAGCGGTTAGAAATTGAAGACGGTATTGAGACTCACTTGATAGAAACAGGTCAAATGACAGTTGATCGGCAGTGGGCGATCAATCAAGCTCGCTTTGAGTGTGCAAGAATGATATGGCTAAGGGATCGATGTTGGGCAGCCCAAATTATCCATCAAATTCATCAGTCTCAACCGAGATTTCTGCCGAGGGGTACTTCTGCCCCTAAAAGCTATCAACTAGCGTACCAGTTCATAGGATTTGAATGGGCAGAGGAGATAGCTGATTGGAAGCGAAAATTCTTAAGAAACTCAACATTAGAGGACAATTCGCCACACACAACTGTACCAAATAAATACCCATAGAGCATATTTTTCAATAGGTCTGTCTCACACTACTGCTCTTAATCAGAGCTACAAATGGAGGAGTTGCACGCTGAGGAACATTGCCCATTTTAAGCTAGCCTTTAGCGAAACGGTCTCACTATAAAAACTAATAATTCTAAGCTGTTTTATGGGGTTCCGAAAATATCAGTAAATATCAGTTGAAAAACAAAATAAGCTGATATAAGTTAAAGATTCCATAAAGTACGGGAACTTATCTTTTCAGGAGATTTAGGAAACACTATCTTGTACAAGATAAGTATAGCTTGCTTGTCTCGTTGACTCCTCTAGTTAATAAGACATGCTCTGTTGACGGATAAGTGAATTTGCTGTGGTGACTTCTAAATAAGCAAATTAGTCACACAATCAGGTCATCATTCACTTGTCTAAGCACCAAGCAGGTTTGCATTTAGGCTGTGTATCTACTCCATGATCGAAAACATCGAATGTTTTCAGGGTGCGTTGAAAGGTAGCTGTAAACAATTTCATTGTTCGTACTTACCTTGAATGTTGGGATTGGAAAATCCGCAGTTTTTTTATCAGCCCCACTGTATGGAGTAAAGTTGAATGGCAGTTTTTACAGGAACGAATGGCCCCGATAGTCTTGATGTAATTGCCTTAGCGCCTGATCCGGATGCAGGTCATGAACTTCGAGGATTAGAGGGAGACGACAATCTTCTCGGAGGCGATGGAAGCGATCGCCTCCAAGGAGGAGAAGGTGATGATTTTTTGTTTGGAAAGGATGGTAACGACCAGCTCGATGGTGGTCCCGGTGCAGATGAGATGTTTGGAGGTAATGGCAATGACGCTTACACCGTCGATCACGTCAACGATTTTATCTTTGACAGTGATGGTGTAGGTCGGATCAATGCATACGTCAGCTACACGACATCTGAGGGATTGAGCTTGTTTCTGCGTGCCCCTGGGATTGTAGGTACAGGAACCAATGGCAATAATTTTATCGCTAGCAGTGCTCCTAACACGACCTTACAAGGACTTGGAGGAAGCGATCTCCTGAAAGGAAGCGATGGCTCTAGAGTCGAAGGGGGTGACGGAAACGATATTCTCGAAATTACAGGCTCTGGTAATGGAACACTGATTGGTGGAGCAGGAGATGATACCTACAATATCTTAATAGCGCCAGCTGATCTCAGAATTGATGAACGTGAAGGGGGCATTGATACCATCTTCACGACCATTGATAACTTTTCGCTGGAAAATATGCCAGGGATCACCTATGTCAGTGGTCGATTTATCGAAAACTTAACGCTAGCTGCCCCTGGAGCTTCACAAGGTCAAGTCAATGGTCCTATTACAGCGTCTGGGAATTCCCTGGATAACCAAATTGTTGGGAATCGCCAAGATAACGTATTAAGTGGGTTAAACGGGAACGACACCATCTTCGGCTCTTTTGGCAATGACATTATTGATGGCGGCAATCATGACGATCATCTTTATGGAAACGAAGGTGACGATGAGCTGATTGCAGGTTCAGGAAATGACATTCTAGAAGGAGGCGAAGGGAATGACACCTATCGCATTGATTCTGGTGACATTATTATTGAACCTTTAGGGGCTGGCTCTGCGGATATTGTATTTGTTAGTGGTTCTTTTGCAACAAATGCAGAAGTTGAAACCATACACGTTACAACAACTTCGAGTGTAACGATTACTTTAAGCAATACCACTGGCACAGAGATTTACCTTGCAGCCGGTAGTACTGGACAAGATGTTCTCACTGGGGGCGATGGCAACGATGTGCTCAGAGGGGGCGCAAATATTGATACGTTGGCAGGGGGCTTAGGCGCAGATACGTTTGTCTTTGGGGGAACTGGCTTATCAGCGACAGGAGCGACTTCAACGTCGATTAGGCAAGATACGATTGCAGATTTTCAAGCGACAACTGATATTATTCGCTTGGATGCAACTAGCTTTACAGCACTTACCAGTTTTGTCGGGGGTGATTTGTCTGGAACAGATGGCTCTGGCACACCGGGTTTTGCACTATTCAACGGCGTGGGAAGTATCAATACAGTCAATGCTCTCGTTGTTTATGACACAACAACAGGCGACTTGCTCTACAACCCCAATGGTTCCGGGTTTGGGACTGGAGGTGGAGGAGTCTTCGCAAATCTAAGTGGGATTCCAAGCCTTTCGACAACTGACTTCGAAGTTGTTAATACAGTGACGACTTAAAACATAAGTTGTCAAACTTCTCGAACTATAGAGGTTTACAACCACGTCAAGTACAACTGTATAGGTCGCAACACGATCCACACAGCTGTATTCAACCCACACGCATAACGCCATATAGAGGTGTGCAACCGCACAAGTACACAAACGGGAATGTGGGGCGCGGCGCGGCCCACATTCCCGTACTGGAGCAACACGCATTGCGTCATAAAACGGAGCAAGGAAAGGGGTATGGGAGCGCATTGAGCACCTGTACCCCTATTTTTCTTGTAAACTTTGCCCCATCATGCCATACCCGTCTTAATGTAATCCTATGAATTTCATATCTCACAACAACGGACTGCCTAATCTTGTGATTATTGGAGCGATGAAGTGTGGAACCACGAGTTTGCACCATTATCTAAATCGACATCCTGAAATTCATATGTCAGCGACTAAAGAACTTGATTTTTTTATTGAAGAAAAAAACTGGAAACGAGGAGTGAATTGGTATCAATCTCAATTTAAATCATTCACAAAAATAATCGGAGAGTCTTCTCCAAACTATACGAAGTATCCAATTTTCAAAAATGTACCGAAGCGCATGCATCGGATAATACCTGACGCAAAACTAATTTACTTAGTTCGAGATCCTGTGAAGCGAGCCCTATCGCACTATATGCACCAATATACCGCTCGGTGCGACTCTCGTACTGTAGATGAGGCTTTCTCCACGCTAGAAAACAATCATTATATTCAATGTAGTTTGTATGGAAAGCAGCTTGAATATTTTTTGAACTACTATTCATTGTCAAATATTCTGATTATGAGCTTAGAAGAACTTTCTCAAAAACGGTCAGAATCACTAACAAGGATCTTTCGCTTTTTAGATGTCGATCCTAATTTTGACCATCCTGATTTTTCTTCTATCTTCCATCAAAGTCAGCAAAAGGAAAGGCTTACCGCCTTTGGAGCTTGCTTGTATAAACTGCCAATGGGAGGGCGTTTTGCATCATTATTCTCATCCTTAGTTTCAGAGGCTGTCAGGCAACCTAAAATCAACCGCAGGAGATATCAACAGATTCTGGATTTCCTGAAAGAGGATATTCAACACTTCAAGAAATTAACAAACTATGATGTTTTTTAGAAAACAAACTTACTAAAACAATCCATAAAAATAACTGGAAAATTGTCAGCAATGGAAGTCAAAACAAATCTAAATCAAGAAGTCATCGATCTTGGACATGACAAAAAGGTTTTCATTTTCTTACATATCCCCAAAGCTGGTGGAACCACATTAAATGGAATTATAAACCAACAATATAAGAAAACAGATATTTTTCGGTTCAACGGAATTAACAATAGAAGATGCATCAATGAAGTTGAGCCACAGAGAAGAATCTCAATCCAACTAATTCGAGGTCATTTCGCTTTTGGATTACATCAATATATTACTTGTGATTCAGTATATTTCACGTTTCTAAGAGATCCAATCAAGCGAGAGATTTCACATTACCACTATCTATGCCGAAGCCCTAATCTAAAACAGCATTCTATCGTCAAGAAGCAAACTCTGAAAGAATATATCTTGTCAACAGAGGGAAACTTGCAGACACGTATGATATACGGTAACTCATGTACAAAAGACGATCCAAGTAAAGGTGTTCTTGAAGTTGCCAAGGAAAACTTGGAAAAGTATTTTACAGTCGTAGGCATAGTTGAAAGGTTTGATGAATCCTTAGTTGTTCTTCAACATTCTTTGGGATGGAAAACTACCGTTTATAGAAAACAAAACAAGACTAATATTCGTCAGACCAAAAGCTGTCAGATCACACCTGAAGTATTGAATCTTATTCAAAATAAAAATTCCATAGATATTGAGTTGTATAAATATGCAAATACAAAGCTTGATCAACAGATAGAGGATTTGGGCGATCGCTTTAAAGACCTGATGAATACTCACAAGAGAATCAATTATTTATATCAACCCTTTGGTTATGCTTACAATGCCTTTCGCTCTTTGATTCTTAATCATTTGCATGATTAAAATATGTTGATTTTCACATCTTTTCTCTTAAGCTTTGACTGCTAAAATTAGTCATATGAATATAATTCCTGTTTCAGCCATTATTCCGACTAGAAACCGCAAAAAGGTTTTAGAGAGAACGTTAAATAGCTTGGCGAAACAATCATTACAGCCTGTAGAAATGATCATTGTCGATGCTTCTGATAATGAAGACACAGAACGTCTATGTAAAGCAAACGTTTCTGGATTGAAAACACACATCCACTATTACAAGGCACTTGATAAAGGAGCCGCAGTTCAACGTAATCAAGCAATGACTCATGCACGTCAAAACGTGATTTGGTTGTTAGATGACGATATCGTGCTAGAACCAGAATGTGTGATGCGATTGTGGACTGCCCTTCAGCAAGAGACAAATCTTGGTGGCGTCAATGCAATGATTACGAATCAACAATACCTACCGCCTGGATACTTAAGTCGCCTCCTGTTTCAAATCTTACATGGTTCTTATGAAGAAAGTTATGCAGGGAAATGTATTGGCCCAGCGATGAACTTGTTACCAGAAGATCGTTCAGACTTACCCGATGTCGTTCCAGTTGAATGGTTAAATACGACTTGTGTGATGTATCGACGAGAAGCACTCCCTCATCCATTGTTTCCAGAACAGTTCAAGGGATATTCCTTAATGGAAGATGTGACCTTATCTTTAACGGTTGGAAAACAGTGGAAGTTAGCCAATGCCAGGACAGCTCGAATCTTTCATGATAGTCAACCTGGAGATCATAAGAATGATTCGGCTGTGCTAGCGAAAATGGATTTAGTCAACCGTCACTATGTGATGACTCAAATTCTGGAGCGGGAAACACCAACAGATTTTTTCAAGTTATTTGTTCATCAATTCTTTCATTTGGCGGCTTCTTTAAAGTCATATCAAGGTTGGATTTCGCTACCTCGTGTTCTTCTAGCAAAACTCAATGGGGTGGGAGAAATACTTGGTAGTTATTTGCTTTCGCGGCAGCAGCTACGATCATAATTGGGAACTAACAGAATTATGCTTTTACGCATTTTGAGAGGTATTGAAAGCCGATGTCGTAATATTTACTATCTTCTTTCTGGTGTTAAGCTTCATGGTTATGTTTGGATGGGAAAGCTAGATATTCCTAGAAATTTTAATGCCATTGAATTGGAAGCCCAAAGCTCTTTAGATCACGGAGTTACTTTGCTGTGTAGCGGTGATGAGATATCCAAGCCTAAAATTTTTATTGGCGCTAATACGTATATTAACCGCAATACATTTATAGATGCTTCTCTTTCAGTACGGATAGGACGACAGTGTGGCATTGGGCCTGGATGCTATATTACTGACCATGATCATGGGATGCAGACGAACTTGCCCCCCCTGGAACAGCCCTTAGTTTCTAAGCCTACATACATTGGCGATCGCGTCTGGATTGGAGCCAACGCGACCATTCTTAAAGGTGTCACGATTGGTGATGACGCAGTCATCGGTGCAGGCAGTGTAGTCACCAAGAGTATTCCTGCTGGGGCGATCGCCGTTGGTAATCCTGCTAGAATCATCAAATTTAAACCTGGGTTTCAAACGTCTTACTCTATCTCATAAGGGTCTCATAACAGTATGTCAACATGCCCCATTTCGGTTGTCATCCCAACGTACAATCGGCCTAATGCAATTCGACTGGCATTGCAGAAAATCTATGCATGTGATCCCTGCCCCGATGATGTAGTGATTCATATTGACGCGAATGACATCGTAACTCAACAAGTTTTAGAACACGAATCATTTCCATCCCTGACTATTCTTCAGAGTCAAACTCAGATGGGGCCTGGAGGTGGCAGAAATAGGGCGATCGCCGCCGCAAAAAATGAACTCATCGCTAGTTTTGATGATGATTCTTATCCCCTTGATCACGACTATTTTCATCGTCTAATCACCCTATTTGAGATGTTTCCTCAAGCCAGTGTGATTGGCGCAAACATTTTCCACATCGGAGAAGATATTTTACCTGACACAGCTCAGATCAAACACGTCCACGACTTTGTTGGCTGTGGATGCGCCTATCGCAAACGTGCTTTTCTGCAAACAACCGGATATGTTCCCTTAGCTGTAGCCTATGGAATGGAAGAAGTAGATCTATCTTTACAGCTCTGCAATATCGGATGGGACATATATCACAGTGCCTGGTTACGTGTTTTCCATGACACACACCTCATTCATCATTCTTCTTCCAAAGTCACCGCTGCCAGCATTGCCAACCTGGCCTTACTCGCCTATCTGCGCTATCCAATGTCGTTTTGGTGGCTGGGCTTTGCCCAATGTGCTAATCGAATTGTCTGGCTCCTGACCCACCAACGCTTCAAGGGCATCTTTAAGGGCATCGAGTCAATTCCGAGCCTCATCTATCGATATCGCCGACTTCGACAACCCGTGACCCACAACTCTCTCAATACTTATCTAAGCCTTCGCCGTTCTCCTGGCTCTCCGATTAACTTCAAACACCGTTTAGCCACTTACTCATCTCCCTCATAATGTCTTGGATTGTTTGCCAACTCGGTGCCCGAGAGCACTATGCAATTCCGCGAGCCCTGCATCAAACTCAGCAACTTCAGTACCTGATTACTGATGCGTGGGTGCCTCCTCAGTCATGGTTCAATCGATTACCTGGACTTACGTCGTTGTGCGATCGCTATCATCCTGATCTGGCCGATGCTCACGTCAAATCGTTTACCTCACCACTCCTACAATTCGAAGCACTTCACCGCATCAAGTCATTCACACCATGGGAAACCATGATCGCTCGCAATCAATGGTTTCAGCAAAGGGTGATTCAGTTTCTCAACTCAAGCTCAATGCAATCTAATGAACAACCTGTCCTATTTAGCTACAGCTATGCTGCATTAGAACTGTTTCGCTATGCCAAGAGACAGGGATGGACAACAATTTTAGGGCAAATCGATCCTGGCATTGGTGAAGAAAGAATTGTCGCCAAAGAACACAGAAAATATCCAACTCTCGCTCCTGAGTGGGAGACTGCTCCACCTAACTATTGGCAACAATGGCGACAGGAATGTGAACTTGCAGACGTAATTTTAGTGAATTCTAGATGGTCAAAACATCTCTTGGAAAAGGAGAACATAGCTCCCCATAAAATGAGTGTTATTCCGTTAAGTTATACATTGTCCGCTGATGCGCAAAGCTTTCAAAGAACCTATCCAGATTGTTTCACATCCCATCGTCCCCTTCGTGTTTTATTTTTGGGATTGGTAACCCTCCGAAAAGGGATTGCCTCGTTATTAGAAGCAATACAAATGCTTGACGATCTACCCGTTGAATTTTGGATAGTCGGACCTCAGCAGATACATGTTCCATCTAAGCTACGAACCCATCCACAAATTCGCTGGATGGGTTCAGTACCGCGTAGCCAAGTCGATACCTACTATCAACAATCAGATATATTTTTGTTTCCTACCTTATCTGATGGATTCGGCTTAACTCAGCTTGAGGCGATGAGTTGGAAACTACCTGTCTTAGCATCTCAAAATTGCGGTGATGTTGTTAAACATAACTTCAACGGCAGAATACTTGAAACAGTTACAGGAGAGGCGATCGCCACAGAAATTAATCGAATACTCAAGCAACCAGAGCAATTAAAGGTTTTTGCTCAACACACTTACAATGCGTTCGATCAGTTTTCAAGCCTTACGCTACAGAATCACCTAAATAATCTAGACATCAACTATCAGAAGCTTAATGTATGACGCGACAAATACTGAATGAAAACAATCATCAAAAATTTCTGATTTTCTTGCATATTCAGAAAACAGGAGGGATAACAATCCAGCGTATTTTAAGGCGAAAGTTAGGGCAATCGCTTATCACACGAATATCGCGGTCATTTCAGCATCAAGATCAAGCGGATTCTCTAATAGAGAGCTTAAAAGCAAAGACCTCAAGCGATCGCTACTTCATTGGCCACTCCTGTTATGGCATTCATCAATACCTGCCCCACCCATTCACATATATGTCTCTCCTTAGAGAACCTGTCTCGCGTATTGTTTCTCTTTATTATTTCTCGAAGTCAAACTCAACAGCGTATTACCATGAGCATGCAGTCGATAAATCACTAGAGGATTTCGCACTCAATACCCCCTTAATGGAACTCGATAATGGTCAAGTGCGATTTATCGCGGGTGATGAGCAAGATTGTTTTATTAACCGTACGCCTTTTGGAGAATGTAGTGAACAGTTACTTGAACATGCCAAACAAAATATTGAAAAGCATTTCTCCTTAATTGGGTTAACAGAGTACTTTGACCAATCAATACTGCTAATGGGCACATTGATGGGTTGGAATAATTGCCTTTATTTAAAGCGTAATATTTCGAGATCGAAGGCGGCTAACGTTGTTTCTCAACAACTGAGAGAGGCGATCGCTCAGCAAAATTGGTTAGATATTCAACTTTATGAGTACGTAAAGCAACGCTTCTTCATTCAACTCGCTAAACATAATTTAGATAAACCGACTCTACTCCAAAACTTTCAGACCCAAAACCGCAAGTTTAATCAGTACTTAAACTACCCTTACACAGCATATGACCGATTGAAAGCTCTTTTACGAGGGCAAATTGGACGACCGTCATAATATCTGTTCATTGTATTTCAATATCAACAGAGGTTACTTTGAAGCAAATGCGTGTTGCTGTCTACTCTATCGTTCCATCACCCTATCAGCGTGATTTGTTTTATGCGTTGGCTCATAGCTCGCAGGTAGATCTTCAAGTTTATTACCTGGAGGCAGCGTGCTCAGATTCACCCTGGCCAGAGAAACCTCTCCAGGACTATGAGCACATTCTTCCAGGGACTCATCTACAATGGGGAAGTTCGCGCTTTCACTTAAACTGGCAAGTATTAAATTTAAAATCTTTTGACGCCATTATTCTTAATGGATATCAAAATATTATTTCTCAGCGGATTTTGCATCAGCAAGCAAAACAAATCCCCTGTTTATTTTGGGGAGAAAAGATGGTAGCATCTGCCGCTGGAGTAAAAGGATATATGCAGAGATACTTGGCCTCGGGGCTCAATCACTGTGCAGGCATTGCGGCAATTGGAACTACAGCTATTCAGGATTACCAAAAGCGATTTCCGAACAAACCAATCTACAATGTTCCTTATTTTTGCGACCTTACTGAGTTTAGAGGTGACCCACTCAAACGGCCTAATCATCCGATCACTATCTTGTTTTGTGGTCAGATGATCAGGCGCAAGGGTATTGATCTCTTACTTAATGCCTTTCGACAATTAATTGAATCTGGATTAGAGGCTCGTCTGCTTTTAGTTGGCCGAGAAGCAGACCTTCCTGAAATGATGACTTCCGTTCCTATAGCTATTCGTCAACATATTGAATATGCAGGATTTCAGGCACCAGAAGCATTACCTCACTTTTTTAGACAAGCAGATTTATTCGTGTTACCCAGTCGCTACGACGGTTGGGGGGTTGTTGTCAATCAAGCCTTGGGCGCAGGACTCCCTCTGATTTGCTCCGATGCGGTTGGAGCTGCCCATGACCTGATTACCCCTAGTATTAATGGCACCATTTTTCCTGCTGAAGACGTCACTGCCTTGTATAAAGCTCTAGCTTCTTATATTCATAATCCTGACTCTATTACTCAAGCTAGCCAAGCTTCTCTTAACAAAGCTGCTGACTGGTCTGTTCAGTCAGGAGCGAATCGGTGGGTAGAAGTCCTCAGAGACGTCACTAGCAAACATTAAGTCATTAAGTCGCCTTTAGAACAAAGAAAAAACAGATTCTTTGCCGATCCACAAAAATGTCTGAGTTCAACAATGACTGAATTAAAGTGGCGATCGCCACAAAATTCCAAACAGGTATGCGTGTCTTATTTCTAGCTTCTTACTTCCCCAAGCCCGATAATCCCCTCATGGGCACATGGGCTTTAGCCCAAGCTCAAGCATTGGTACGCTGCAATATCAACCTACGTGTCGTGTCCTGCACCTCTTGGGTTCCAAAACTCGTCGCACCTACATCAGGCGCAAAAGCATACGCCCATTGCCCAAACACCTATGTCTGGCCTGGAGAAGTCAACGTAGATTATCTGCGTTGGCTCTACTACCCCGTTCCTCCAGTAAAGACATGGGCCTATAAACATCCTCAACCCTACTTATCAATTGCCTGGCATTCCGTTAAGCGCAAGCTTATTGATATTGTGCAAACGTTTCAGCCAGACATCATCTTTTGTCATCACCTTCTACCCAATGGATGGATCGCAGCCCAACTCCCCGATAACATTTGTCCACCGATCATTACCCTCGATCACGACTTTGACGAAATTACAGACTGTCATCAGTATCCTTATCGTCATGCTGCGATGAAACGAGCCGTTAAACAGGCATGGGCATCTTTGGCAGTGTCGAATCGTATGCAACAAAGCTTTCAAGCATTATTTCCTCATGAACATTTCCTGATCCACCACAACGGAATTGATTTGCCTCCTGCTCAATTGGACAAACAACCTCGCCCCCCAGCAGTACAAAACAAGAAAATCGTTTTATCCTGCGCCTTGTTTGCCGAGCGTAAAGGCATTCCATTACTGATCAAGGCATTTTGTAGCATTGCGCCGCACCATCCTGATGCAATTCTCCGGATCATTGGAAATGGGCCTGAGAATAGTGTAATCAGAGAAACGATTCAGCAACATGACAGGACTCACCAAGTCCAGTTACTTGGGAAAAAGCCACACCACGAGGTATTGCAGGAAATGGCTTGGGCAGACTGCTTTGCCCTCGTTGGGTGGGATGAACCCTTTGCGACCGTTTATCTAGAGGCGATGGCGGCAGGGAAACCTATAATCTGCTGCCGTGATGGTGGTATTAACGATGTATTTCAGCATCAAGTCCATGGCTATGCAGTAGCTCCCAAGGATTTGCAGGCAACCGCCTCTGCTCTCGACAAAATGTTGAGTGATGATGCAGCCCGTTTATCCATGGGCCACCACGCCAAACAACTCATTCATGAACAGCTAACCTGGGATGCCAAAGCCTCCCACCTTTGCGAGCTATTTTCCGAAGCTGTAGCGGGAGCACATTATAGCGGTTTGCAAACTCGTTAAGCACATCTGTACTTAACCAACGCGCATAGCACTGTAAGTAGCAATATTTTGCCAATGGGTGTGGAGAATGTCTAAATGACTCAATCAAGTTCTCAATCTAGAGCAAGCCGTCAATATTCTCATCAGTACCCACCTAATCCATACAGGCAGAGCCACCCAGCGCCCTACTACCGGGTTCCTGCGCCAAGCCTCGTAGGAACATTTTGTTTACTCATTGGTATTTCTGTTGCCTATGGTCTATACCCGTCTGGGGAAACACCGACAGACATGGCTCGTTTTACCGCTATTTCAACAGGCATAGCCTTTTTGCTTAGTGTTCTTGTTGATAGCAAGAAAGGTCTACACAATTTACTGCGGACTGATTTGTTATGCATTTTTGCAATTTATGGATTAACCTTAGCAGAATTTTTGTTTCCCCAAGATGATTTCAACAACCGAATTGATGTTGAAGGCATCACCCATGCCCTCAATGCGGTGTTATTAGGAATGACCGGGCTAACCATCGGGCGTCACTTCGTTACAAATAAGTTAGTACGTCCTGGCCGACTATCGTTGCAAGATGTTTCTATTAATACTTTATTTCGCGTTGTTGTTATCTGTGCATTGTTTGGATACCTCTATATGTTGATATCCGTTCACTTCAATCCCGTAACACTGATTAATCAAATGTTGGCTCCTCGATTTTCTCAACCGTGGTCACGAGGAAGGCTTGGAGGTTGGGCAAGCCTGCTAACAGAACTAACGTTATTGAGCTATGCCATCCCTCCGATTGTAGGAGTGATCTGGAATCGTCGACATCATTTTCCAAAAGCTAAGATGTTGATCGTTTTAGCTATTTTTGCACTGGTTATCTTTCAAGGATTTGCCAGTGGTACACGTAACATCTTTATTACTCATATCGCTACATTCTTGATGGGATACCTTATCACGCTTCCTAAAAACACCTTTAAGAACACGGTCTTACCCATCATCGCAACCATTTTAATTTCTGGCTTTGCGTCTTACCACATGCTGGAGTTTAGAGAAATAGGACTCCGTAATTACATTGCTTATCAGTCTTATGCCAGCAATAAACCTAGAGACACGTTTGCTGTTGATTATAACCTCGCATCAATTGCACCCCTAATCAATACATTTCCAGAGAGGCATCCCTTTTTGGGTTCTGAAGTGTTGGTATGGAGTCTAGTTCGGCCCATTCCAAGAGCCTTGTGGCCTGGAAAACCTGAAGGATTAACTGTCTCTATTGAAGAACTCGCTGGGGCTGACGGGTGGACAGTAGCAGCGACCTATCTTGGTGAGAGTTACATGATGGCAGGTTGGTTCGGTATTCTGGGGGTTTCATTGTTTTTAGGGGCGCTGGCGGCTTGGTGGAACCGTATGGCTATTAAAGCTCAATCGGATTACACATTGGTGATTTATGCCTTAGGATTCTTTGCCGCAGGGATTACGATGCGAAGTTTGTTTTGGCTAACAACGGCTATTCTCCCAATCATTGCGTTGATGGTCTTTCGCAAAGCTAGGTTAGTTCGCTAACCTACCGCTCCCTTTGCTTCTAGCTCTATGAAAATACTTCACGTTATTCCTTCAATTAGTTCTCTTCTGGGAGGACCTGCACTGGTTGCACTCAATCTGACCCATGCGCTTCAAGAACTGGGGGTTGATACCGACATTGTCACTACGAATTTTAATGGAGATATACCGCTTCCGGTTTCTCTCAATCAGCGAGTTCACTATCCTATTGAAGGAGAAGGAAGCCCAACGGTTCCAATTTGGTTTCTCCCATATGCCAAACCTGCCTTGAAGGAATTTCTATTCTCGCCTGAATTAACCCATTGGTTGTGGCACCATATTCATCGCTATGATGTGCTGGATAATCACTATTTGTTTTCCTATGCTCCTACCTGTGCCGCAGCGATCGCCCGTCTAAAACATATCCCCTACACAGTAAGAACGATGGGGCAATTGAGTCCTTGGGCCTTAGAACAAAGTCGATTAAAAAAACAGCTATATACGCACATTGTTGAACGCAAAAATTTAAAGAAAGCAGCAGCTATCCATTGCACAACCTTGCAAGAAGCCAACGATGTTCGTCAATTTGGAATACAAACACCAACAGTCACCCTGCCATTGGGGGTTAATTTTCCAACGTTTCATCCCAATGCAAAGCAGCGTCTTCGACAGACCTATGGCGTTGCCAACGAAGTCCCAGTTATATTATTCCTATCTCGGCTGCACTATAAAAAACGACCTGAGTTGCTATTGGAATCTCTAAAGCAGCTAGCACAGCAAAACTATGTATTTCATCTGATTATGGCAGGCTCAGGTGAGCAAAGTTATCTAGACAAACTTAAACAACTCACTATATCGTTTGACATTGCTGATCGAGTTTCATTTCCTGGGTTCGTAACTGGAAGCAACAAAGACATCCTCTTGCAGGGTTCAGATTTTTTTGTTTTACCATCTTTTTCAGAGAATTTCGGTATTGCTGTAGCTGAAGCGTTGATTGCTAAGTTACCCGTTGTAATTACTCCAGGGATCCAAATTGCATCCGATATTGAGAGAGCCAATGCCGGTATTGTTGTCTCCAATGATTTGTCTTCACTGACTCATGCCATTGCTCGATTACTCTCATCACCAGAACTGCGTCAAACGCTCGGACAAAATGGCCAACAATTTGCGCAAGCCAGATATACATGGAAGGCGATCGCCAAAGAACTAGTTAATGTCTATACGATGATTTCTAAACACCAAAAGTTCCCTTGTGATATAGCCTTCTAATTGAATTATTGGTCAAGCGTAAAAAACAATTTCGTTTAATTGACAAGTTGAGCACATTACAATGACTGCGATGAAAATTTGGGCATTTCCTACCCACAACAGATAGACTAGAGCGGAATGCTGACCCTTTTCATCAGCCAAATCTCGATGTATCTCCGCCTAAAAAACTATCGCAAAATGTGGGTTGCCTTTACCATCACCATCCTTGTCCTTCTCATTAGTTTCATTCCCGCCCGCCTAATTCTCGCCCAGATCCACTCTCCCACTCCCCAGGCCATCTTTACCCTTGGAGGAGGCTCCAATCGCGAAGAATTCACCGCACTCTTCGCCCAACAGCATCCAACCCTCGACATTTGGGTGTCTTCCGGAGCCCCCACCCAAGAGGCCAAAGCCATCTTTCAACGCGCCGCCATTGCCGAGAGCCGCATCCACATCGATCGCCGCGCCATCGACACCGTCACCAACTTCACCTCCCTCGTCAGCGACTTGGGCGATCGCCACATCCACCACGTCTACCTCATCACCTCCGACTTTCACATGCGACGCGCACGGGCGATCGCCTTCTTCGTCTTCGGCAGTCGCGGCATCACCACCACCCCCGTCGCCATTCCCTCAAAGCACCCCAACGAAACCCTCTGGCACATCTCACGCGACATCGGGCGATCGATCCTATGGCTCATCACCGGGCGCACTGGGGCCAGTCTGCATCCTCAGTTGAAAGCATCATCCACCTCTTTTGAGAACGAACAAAAGGCATATCATAGAAAAAGACCCATTTAAGCCCCAGCCATTCAAACAAACGAGAAAATTATGGCAGAAAGTCCCAAACAAATTTACACCTACACCGTTCTTCTAGAAAAAGAACTTGATGGTGGGTATCATGCCTTCTGCCCAATGCTCAAAGGATGCCATTCACAAGGAGATACCTTTGTATGAGCAGTCTTGAAGGCGGAGAAGACCAATCGCAATGAGTATTTTTCTATGGTGACTTCGTTCAAACGAGCAGCACAGCCACCCATCTTAGAGAATGGCGATCGCCTGACCCGCAGCGAGTTCGAGCGCCGCTATGCCAACATGCCTCAGGTAAAAAAGGCGGAACTCATTGAAGGAGTCGTTTACGTGGCCGCAGCCCTCAGATATCGTCGTCATGGCAATCCCCATAGTTACATCATGGGTTGGCTTAATGTTTATGCAGCCTATACTCCAGGCGTCGAAACCGCAGACAACACAACGGTTCGTCTGGATTTAGAGAATGAACCCCAACCCGATGCCCTTTTGCGAATTGAAGAAGCCTATGGGGGACAATCCCTGATCAGCGAGGATGACTACATTGAAGGAGCACCCGAACTCATTGTGGAAATTGCTTCAAGCAGTGCATCCTACGATTTGCATGACAAGCTGCGAGCCTACAAACGAAATGGAGTTCAAGAATACCTGGTTTGGCTAACAGAAGATCACGAGTTTCGCTGGTATCGACTCCAGGATGATGACTATGTGCTGCAAAACCCCGATGCATCAGGGCTGTTGAAAAGTTTTTCTTTTCCAGGCTTATGGCTTAACGTTACCGCATTATTGTCTGGTCAGATGGCAGAGGTGTTAACAACCCAGCAACGGGCGTTAGACTCTGAAGACCATCGGCACTTTGTCGCTCGCCTTCAGTCAGAGCGCTAAACTCCATCTCTATAATGGATGTGAAGCGCTTTTGGGCGTTGGCTTGCCTGGCTGCAGCCCGTATCGCCCCTCCTAGTACTCCACGGCATAAGTCTCGATACCGGCCTGCCCTCATCCCCCAGCCCCTTCTCCCAAAACCGGGAGAAGGGGAGCGAGCGGTTTGAAGTCCCTCTCCCAAGTTTGGGAGAGGGATTTAGGGTGAGGGCTAATG
>JAYKJC010000011.1:0-3406 GCA_035285885.1 Leptolyngbyaceae cyanobacterium
CATCAGAATCTGCTGAAACAGCCGGAGCGCAAGACAAACCCTCCTGGGCAGTGGATGATGTCTCCTTGTCGATTCAACCGGGAGAACGGGTCGGCCTCGTCGGTGAGTCAGGCTGCGGAAAATCAACTCTCGGCAGAGCTGCTATGCGGCTTTTACCCGGCTCAACGCGAATTGAAGGGCGCGTGTTATTCGACGGGCAGTCTGTTTTTGATCTCACTCCCAGTGGGCTACGTCGCTTTCGTGGAGAAGCGATCGCCCTCATCTTTCAAGACCCCATGACCCGCCTCGACCCGTTGATGACCGTCGGCGACCACTGCTTAGAAACGCTTCGCGCCCATCAACCCCACCTCTCCAAGGCAGACGCTAAAGCACAGGCGATCGCCACCCTCGAAGCGGTGAGTATTCCCGCCGATCGATGGAACCAATATCCCCATGAGTTCAGCGGAGGGATGCGGCAGCGCGTGGCGATCGCCCTTGCCCTGTTGCTCAGCCCCAAGCTGATTGTGGCGGATGAACCCACCACCAGCCTGGATGTCACGGTGTCTGCTCAAATCTTGACAGAGTTAACGCGCCTGTGCCAAGAGCGCGACATGGCCCTGATGCTGATTTCCCACGACCTTCCTCTTGTGGCAGAATATTGCGATCGCATCGCCGTCATGTATCAGGGCAAACTGGTCGAAAACGAGCCCGTATCCACTCTTCTGTCAGCACCCAAACATCCCTACACCTTGTCTCTGCTGAATTCTGCCCGTCAACTTCAGACAGCAACCCCTCCATCGGCGATCGCCTCAAGCGAGGATACGGCGAACGGCCCTGCACCCATTCTGAGGCTCCAGTCGGTGAAAAAGCATTTTGTGCTGGAGCAGAACGTGTTTTCCCGATTCTTGAAGGCAGGTGCAACCAAGGCTATTAAAGCCGTTGATGGCGTTTCCATCGACCTTTATCCTGGAGAAATTTTGGGTCTGGTGGGTGAGTCGGGGTGTGGCAAGAGCACATTGTCGCGCCTCATTTTGCATCTGTTGACGCCCACATCAGGCCACATCACCTTCATGGGGCAAGATTTAACGCAACTGTCCAAGGGCGAGTTGCTCAAGCAACGGCAACAAATTCAAATGGTGTTTCAAGACCCCCATGCCTGCCTCAACCCAATGATGACGGTCGGACAAGGCATCGCCGATCCGCTGCTGATTCACAACCTGGCTTCGCCCCAGGAGGCCGAGCAGCGTACCAGACAGTTGATGGAACGGGTGGGGTTGAAGCCTGTCGAGGAGTTCTATCATCGCTATCCTGGAGAACTATCCGGAGGACAACAGCAGCGGGTGGCGATCGCCCGCGCCTTAATTCTGCGCCCAAAGGTCTTGGTCTGCGATGAACCCGTCAGCATGTTAGATGCAAGCGTTCAGGCCCAAGTTCTGAATTTGATGCTCGACCTCAAAGATGAATTTGAGTTGACCTATCTCTTCATCACCCATGACTTATGGGTGGCTCGCTTCCTTTGCCATCGCATTGCCGTCATGCATGCCGGTGAAATTGTTGAATCTGGGCCAACGGCAACCGTATTCAACACGCCCCAACACCCTTACACCAAGAGCTTATTAGGTGCAGCTCCCCTCCTTGCACACCCCTAGCTGCACTTGCGCTACGCTTGAATTGCGCTTTGTTGAACGACCCGCACAGTGATATGGTTAGGTTTTAGCAACAGGTCTTTGAAACTCCCTTAACGATCTTGCTCGCATCAACGTGATCGCATCAATTCTTGCTCGGATGTATTCTTCTCGTGTGTATCGCATTACGTCCTAGTGTTAAGACACTTTAGCGTTAGGACATCTTAGCGTTAGACCAGCTTAGGCTCTCGAATCAGAACATCAAATATGTGAACATCGAATATGTATGAAACTCCCCTGGTTCAGTGGCTTCATTTCGGTGGCGTTATCCCAAAGCCTAAGCCCACGGGGTTAGAAAGCTCAAGGTTCAGAACAGAACTTGTTCAATTGCCCATTTATTCCGCTATCCCTTCATTGACTTAAATCATGGCACCGACGAAAGAACGCAAAACAATTCTGTTAGATTTCGAGAAACCGCTTGCCGAACTAGAGAAACGGATTGAGCAAATCCGAGAGTTAGCCAGCGAGAATGAAGTTGATGTATCCGGCGAAATTTCAAAACTTGAAGATCGCGCAGCCCAGCTTAGAAAAGAAATTTTTAATAGCCTCACCCCTGCCCAGCGCATTCAGGTTGCTCGACACCCTCGCCGCCCCAGCACTCTAGACTACATTCAAGCCATGAGTGATGAGTGGATCGAACTGCACGGCGATCGCCTCACAGGAACCGACGATCCAGCCATGGTTGGTGGCATTGCTCGATTAGACGGGCGTCCTGTAGTGATGCTAGGCCATCAAAAAGGACGAGACACGAAGGATAACGTTGCCCGCAACTTTGGCATGGCCTCACCCGGTGGCTACCGCAAGGCGATGCGATTGATGAACCATGCCAATCGATTTGGTATGCCCATCATTACATTTATTGATACCCCAGGGGCTTATGCCGGGTTAGAAGCTGAGCGTTTGGGACAAGGCGAAGCCATTGCCTATAATTTGCGCGAAATGTTTCGACTAGAAGTTCCGATCATCTGCACGGTGATTGGCGAAGGGGGGTCGGGAGGTGCCCTGGGTATTGGGGTGGGCGATCGCCTGATGATGTTTGAACACTCGATTTACACCGTGGCGAGTCCAGAAGCTTGTGCCGCTATTCTATGGAAAGACGCGGGTAAGTCAGCCGTGGCCGCAGAAGCCTTGAAGATCACGGCTCACGATCTGAAAGAACTGGGCATTCTCGACCAAATGCTGCCAGAACCACTAGGGGGCGCTCATTCAAATCCATTACAAGCTGCATCAACATTGAAAGAAGCGTTAATTAAAAACCTAGTTGAACTGTCTCAGTTAACTGGCGAACAGCGACGATTGCATCGCTACCAAAAATTTAGATCGATTGGAAAATTTTCAGATGCTGGGATGTAGCTGGAATCGTTAAGCGCTGAAATCGTTAAGCGCTGGAATCGTTAAGCGCTGGAATCGTTAACCACCAGAACATTTAAACAAACGCACAGCCCGCAGTGTTATAATCTACAATGTGACAAAAGTTTACATTTTCTCAACAACCTCTGGCCTTCCTTAATGGGCTCTTTCGAGTTTAGCAGGCACATGCTGAGGCGGTGATTTTGAACAGGACGGTAGCTCTATACGATGTCGTGAAGTTTTCCGGGTCGTCGATTCCTTGCTGGTAATGAGCGGACTTTCTTCTAAGAATTTCTTAATGATTGATTGCTATATTAGTGTAGGTTTTGTCTGGATGGCGTTGCATGGTTTATAGTACAGACGTTTTGTACAATAAATCCTGAAATCTTCAA
>JAYKJC010000012.1:0-5475 GCA_035285885.1 Leptolyngbyaceae cyanobacterium
CCGCGACTTGCGCGAGATTGAGAACACTGAGCTTCAGGCGGAGGTGAGCGAGTCGAAGCGCATTCTCGAAGAACAATTGGGTGTACCAATCCGCTACTTCACCTACCCTGAAGGCAACTACGATGCGCGAGTGGCTGGGGCGGTCGAAGACGCAGGATTCGTGGCTGCACTGGCTATGGACAATGGCGAAGATCGTCATGCTGGTGAATCCCCCCATCTGCTAGCCATTGACCGGATGGGACAGTCCAACATTCAGGAGGCGATCGCCGAATCCTGGGGGGGACATCCGCTACCCAGCTTTGGCCGACGCTTTAACTTTGCAACGCCCATCCATCTCGCAGACTACGAAAACGACGACATGGATCTGACCTTGATTTCCGGTGGAAAGCCCGTCACCATTCATGCCAACAGTCGCTACTCCGTTTCTGAAATCATCGCCGGAACCGATGTTGCTGCCGCAGTGGACGGAGGCTTCTTCTCCCTTGAGTATCTGGACTCAAATGTGATGGTTGGCCCTGTGTTGAGCCAGAGCACAGGCGAGTTTATCCCCGGCAATCCCGGTGAGAACCCACTGCTGGCAGGACGCCCCCTCGTGTTAATCAGCGGAGATGAGGTGAAGTTTGTTCCCTTTGACCACACAAAACACAACACCCTAGCAGGCATTCAAGCAGAAATGCCCGACGTGACCGATGCCTTTGTCGGAGCCGCCATGCTGGTCAGAAATGGGGAAGGCCAAGCTCCCGAAAGCTTTGGGACTCTGTTCGACTTTGACGCCAATCGCCACCGCGCCTTTTGGGGAGTAAATCGTGTAGGGCAACCTGTGATCGGCATCACTCACACCCGCATTGATTCTGTCAGCTTGGGTGCGCGACTAGCCGAACTCGGACTCCAGGATGTCGTGATGCTCGATTCTGGCGGCAGTACGTCGATGGCCTACGGGGGTGAGTCTCTGGTGAAGAACTATGTTCCTCGTCCGGTGCCCCATGTGGTGGGACTCCTGCCGACTGCTGAACCCGTGGCGCAGCCCGTCGAGAATTGTGCGATCGCCCAAACCCCCTAACTTTCTTCACACCTTCTACTCAACGCCCCCGTGCGTTTGTCTGAAGCTGCGACAGAAAGTACTGCGTAATCAGCGATGGCTGCTCCGCATGCATAATGGCTCGCACAACAGCCACTTGCCCAGCTCCGGCGTCGCACACCTCCCTCAGGTTCTCGGTGTCGATGCCACCAATGGCATACCAGGGAACCGTTGCATGGGCCGCAGCATAGCGCACATAGTCATGGCCTGCGGCGGGCTTCCCCTCTTTCGTGGGTGTTTCGTAAACGGGACCAACGCCAATGTAGTCCGCCCCTTCCGCTAAGGCACGACCCATTTCATCAGGATTAGTGGTCGATCGCCCCACAATCCGGCTGGGGCCAAGAATCTGTCGAGCCAGAGCAATGGGAATATCCTGCTGGCCCAGGTGAACCCCATCTGCATCAACGGCTTTAGCCAGATCTGCCCGATCATTCATGATGAACAGCGCGCCATAGCGATGGCAGAGTTCTCGCAACTGGGTGCCGATATGAATGCGGGTGACATCATCCGCATGTTTGTCACGGTACTGAACGAGCGTCAGCCCTCCTTTAAGCGCAGATTCGACCACGGAGAGCAAATTATCCTGTGGAGATGTGACGAGATAGAGGGGCGATCGCCGCAACAGATGCATCCGCTGATACCCCATCACCTGACTTTCAAGGGTGTAAACCTGATAGCGCATGCGTTTGAACGACTGCCCCATTTCCGGCTGATACAGCTTGCCGTATTCTTCCAGCACTCGAAGCGCCTCTTCTACCCGACTGAAATTGGCTTGCAAAACGTGACTCAGGCTCGTGCGGGTCTCTTCTTGAGGATGAGAAAGGTCAGTTCCTAAATCCCCTGGCGTATCTCTCGCGGCTCGAAGGTCTGGCGTGTGCCACCGTGCCAGTTCTTGCCGGAATGACTTGCACTGCTCTGTCAGCGCTGCTTCGTTCAGGCCAAATCGGCACCAATCTTCAATGGTGCGGATGCCTTCCCGTGCCCGATCAAGATTTGCATCCAAAATTCTGCACAATGCCGGGGTATAGGCATCCTTCGATTCATAGAAAAAATTAGATGAAAAATCGTCCATGTATTCAATTCAAGAAACAAGCACAGAACTTTTGTCAGTCAACCCAGGTATTGACTTAATTTTTGTATAAATGTGGGAATTTTGCCCGTATTTTGCCGATAGTTAGACAAAACTCTGAACACAGTCGAATCTTAAGCCCAAAAACTTAGCCTCTTCTAATATTAACTACCCTGTGGCTCAGAGATTCGATTCACCAACACCAATTCTCCTGGACTAATTCACCTAGACTGATTCACCCAGAGTGATTCACAAATATTGACTCATACCTGTTGCAGAAATCTGAAAAGTGAGCAAAATAAAAGCCATCTCAAGGGTTTCAAGAGTTTTATCATTCAGTCAAGAGGAATTCAGTTTTAGATCAGCCAACATATTTTTGACGAAATATTTTTTAACCCAATCACTCTTAAACCACGCATCGTTATTCCCTTGAAATGATTGGATCGATTATTCACTTTTGGGTCTTTCTTGACTGACCATACACGCTAATTTGATGGGTCATTCCTACGTTCACTGCCATGACTTTGCTCTCCATCCATTCGCACCTTGAAGCGTTCCGCCATAGCCCGTTGAGAACGGTTCTAGGATTCAGCAGAGGCGCTACGCCTATCCGTTCTGGGGCACTCGCGGTTTGGCTGAGTAGTACACTGCTGCTGCTGTTACCTGTGGGTGGGCATGCAGCGGAGTTCGCCCCACGAGCAACCCAAGACGGAACATCTCAGCAGGTCATTCACGCGAATGCCACGGTGGTTTTGTTTGTGAATCCAGCGACGGGAAATGATGCCAGTGGGGATGGGAGTCAGCGATCGCCCTTTCGCACCCTAACCCACGCATTGAGGAATGCTCGTCCAGGCACAACCATCAGACTCTCTCCCGGAATTTACAGCGCAGAGACGGGGGAACAGTTTCCCCTCCGCTTAGTGCCAGGGGTGACGGTTTACGGCAATCCCAGCACCCAAGGAGACGGAATTTTGATTCGGGGAGGTGGTGACTTTATTAGTCCCACTGCGACGCGGCAAAACATTGCCATCCTTGGAGCAAATGAGGCAACATTGGCAGGGGTAACGGTTACAAATCCCAACCATCGGGGCTACGGTGTCTGGGTTGAGTCGAGTCATCCAACGATTCGCCGCTCGACCCTGACTGGAAACCAGCACGATGGCATTTCGGTGAATGGAACGAGCGCCCCTCTCATTGAAGACAATCATTTTTACGGCAATGGCGCGAATGGCGTAACGGTGTTTGGGCGATCGCACCCCCGCATCCAGAACAATCGATTTGAGCAGACGGGATATGCCATCAATGTGGGCGACGCCGCCGCTCCCGTCATCACTGCCAATCAGATTGTGCAGAATCGGAGTGGCGTTGTGGTTCAGGAGCAGGCATTCGTCACTCTGCGCCAGAATGTGATTGCCGAAAACCAGCAAAATGGGGTGGTGGCGATCGCCCAGGCCCGAGTTGACATGGGCACAGCCGACAGTCCCGGCCAGAATGAGCTGTCTGAGAATGGCAACTACGACATCAATGCAGACGTTGCCGATCATCCGGTAATGGCCGCAGGAAACTCCATCGACTCAACCCATGTCATCGGCGGCGTTGATTGGGTCGCCCAGGCACCCGTCGTACCAGCTCCAATGGCACAAGCGACACGCACTCCTGTTCCGCAAGCGCCAACGGCTACCGATTTGGCCTCAGCCCCTATCCGCGTTTTGCCCCCTGAGTCAACCGCCTCCCCTCCCTCGCCCCTCCCAGAAGCAGGCTCGGAGTCATCTGTCTCACCCGTGGCAACGCCTCTACTCTCGACACCTGCATCTTCTACGGCTCAGTCTTCTACGGCTCGATCTTCTGCATCTCAGTCTTCTGCATCTCGGTCTTCCGCACTTCAGCCCGAACCGCGATCGCCCGTTCGGATTGTGCGCACTTCTGCGCCTCGTTCGGCTGAACTGTCCTTGTCCCTTCGCCCTGGGGCGATCGCCCCGTCTTCAACCCCATCATCTTCTGCTGAGAATTCTGCTGAGAACCGGACGGATACTCAAAGCACCCCTTCCTCTGAAGCGAATCAACCTGAGGTCAATCCGCCTGCCGCAAATCCGCCTGAGGCGACTCTGAATGCGACGAATTCTCCTCGACTCACCTCACCGCAACGACTGATTCGTCCACAAACCCCTGCATCATCCATCAATCCATCAGCACCTCCAGAGACAGAAGCAGTCCCGATTCAAGTCATCTTCCCAGCAAGCAGTCCATCCCCCGTCACTCCATCCAGGGCTAATCTATCCACTGCCAGGCCATCAACAGCCAATGAAAGAGTTATCAATCTAGCGATTCAGCCTTCGCAGAATGTAGAAACGGTGCCTGTCCGACAGATGCGACAGACCCAGCAGGGCGACTCTGTGGGCGGGAACCCGTCTTCTCAGCCCCGTCGCTTGATTAACCCCGCTGTGCTCCAGGCACCAAACCAGGGATCAGATCAAAGTTCTGCTCAGTCAACCGCAGTCGCACCGACGACCACTGATGCGTCTGTTTCAAGAGAGGAAGCGTCAAATAGTCACCTACTGCGAGTTCCCAATGCGGATGTTCCTCAGGGGCATGTGGGCAATGCCACCCGGATTCATGTCGAAGACAATCCTCTCTACGATCAGCTCGCGCTAAATACTGCTGCGGGTCAACGGGTACCGCTTCGATATCGCGTGGTGGTTGATCCGCGTCAGCCCTCGGCGATCGCCGTTCAGTCGGTGGTTCCGGGCGCTTTTTCGACCTGGGTCAATGGGCGATCGCTCATTCAAGTCGGAGCCTTTGCAGATGCTGAAAACGCCAATGAACTGGCCCAGCAACTTGCTGTTCTCGGAATTCGCAGTGAAATTCACCCGATTGGGGATTAACCCCTCAAAACCCAGACAATTGGAGAGTCAATTGGAGAATTGGTATCTGACGCACAGACGGAAGCCCGTGAATTTGGTGTAATGATGTACGGATTCAGGTGCTTATCATGCGTAACCTATCTTGAGCCATCAGCAGAGATGTCTCGATAAGCATTTGGGGAATCATCTAGGGTAGATAGATTGATTTATTTGACCATTGAGAGAATCAAATATCAAAGTCATCGATTATATTAATAAGGGTTAAGCAATTATTAAGTCATGTTGCTTGTGAGGGCTGTGCTTAACACGCTGCTTAACGCATTGAAGGCGACTGACTTTTCAGCCCCAGTGAGGAAGTGAATGCACCGTGGTTCACGTTTCACACGGAGAGGTGTGGTGCCGGGTGTTTGTTTTTGGTGTGAGGCGGAGTTGAAGTGAATGCAGCAAGACAACAAAATATCGTCGGC
>JAYKJC010000013.1:0-2642 GCA_035285885.1 Leptolyngbyaceae cyanobacterium
ATCGTCGCCATTGGGATAGGAACCTACTATTCATCTGATCGATCGAAGCCTCAAGAGATGGTGAGCGAATATTCAGGTCTGTAAGATCCGTTAAACCAGATTGGGGGGATCATCCTTTTTTCACTTGCCTGTGGCGTAATGAAATAGTTAGCTAACTGTAGGAAATGATTTAAGGATGCACCCATGCGCGTGTTGCAATTTCAAACAACGTCTTCATTTCTAGAACGGGCGAACCCAAACTAGTGCTTTACGGCGTAAGTCTCGATACCGGCCTGCCCTCATCCCCCAGCCTCTTCTCCCAAAACCGGGAGAAGGGGAGCGAGTGGTTTGAAGTCCCTCTCCCAAGTTTGGGAGAGGGATTTAGGGTGAGGGTTGACTTCCGCCGAAGTGCACTAGCGTCTATAAAATAGCAGGCGTTGCTGATTAAAGGAATGATTATCGTAGGGGCGTTTGGCCATACGCCCCTACGGTCGGTCATGTGTGATTCAAATTTTTTGAATTCATCCCCAATTCAGGAAGGCCAGATAGCGAGAATACAACAGCGAACACAGAACACGATTTCGGTTAACAGCGGTTATACGGAGCACAACCATGACAGTCCTTTTGGCAGGTGACATTGGCGGCACCAAAACCATTCTTCGCCTAGCGGATGCAGAATGTGGCAGCAGCGTGACGGAAATGGCGACGACCACCCTTTTTGAAGAACAATATGCGAGTGGGGAATTTCCGGATCTTGTGCCAATGGTGCAAACATTCTTGAAAGAGGCAGAAACCCAAACGGGCAAAGCCCATACGCCAGAGCGAGCCTGTTTTGCGATCGCCGGGCCTGTGTCAGACAACACTTCATCATTGACGAATCTCTCCTGGTCGCTGGAGGGCGATCGCCTTGAAAAGGAGCTTCGACTGAGTCCGGTTAAGCTCATCAACGATTTTGCTGCTGTGGGCTACGGAGTCCTGGGTCTCTCCGATGATGATGTGTGCGCCCTCCAGTCGGTTAAGGCTCAGCCCAATGCGCCGATTGCGGTGATTGGCGCGGGGACGGGACTGGGACAGGGATTTTTGATTCCTGACCGATATGGGCGGTATGAGGTCTATCCCTCTGAAGGGGGGCACGCAGACTTTGCGCCGCGATCGCAGCTAGAGTTTGAACTTCTGAGCTATCTGCGCGATAAGTTCAAAATCACCCGAATTTCGTCTGAGCGAGTCGTTTCTGGCCAGGGCATTGCGGCCATCTATCAATTCTTGCGCGATCGCCAATCAGCCCAAGAAACCCCCGAAGTCGCCACCGCCATCCGCACCTGGGAGCGTGAGCTAGGACTGGCAGAAAAAAGCATCGACCCTGCCGCCACAATTTCCATCGCCGCCGCCCAAGACACCGATTCCTTATCCTCACGGGTCATGTCGATTTTCGTGTCCGCCTATGGAGCCGAAGCAGGCAACCTGGCCCTTAAGCTCCTGCCCTATGGGGGACTCTACGTCGCTGGAGGCATTGCCGCCAAAAACTTACCATTGATGACGTCTGGCAAGTTTATGGATGCGTTTATGGACAAAGGACGCGTCAGCCACCTGTTAGAAAACGTTCCGGTGAATGTGGTGCTCAACCCCAAGGTTGGATTAATTGGAGCAACCCTCTACGCAGCCGTCATGGATGGATAACGGCTTCTACAGCACCCCTTTATGACATCAAACCTGTGGCACGCAAACCTTCTTAGAAATCTCTCAGTGTTCCTGAACCAGGTGGATTGGGGTTGGATGGAGGGGGAGGGGGCGAGGCGTTCGTCGAGGACGGACGTGATCCCGATGATGATCGCCCAGAGGATGAGCGAGATGATGATGAGCCCGTTGTGGCATTGTTTTGGCTGGCCGCAGCTTGACGAGCCGCTTCCGCCCGTCGGATTTCGCCCTGGGCAGTGGCAATCAGCTCATCTGCCAATTCCTTAAGGGAGGAATCATCGCTGATTTTTTCGGCTTGGGCGATCGCCCCTTCCCACTGTTTGCCCGAGAATGCTTCGTTGGCCTGGTTCCAAATGTCCAGCTCAGCTTGCCATCCACCAATCAACTCTTGGGTCGAGTCGTATAGCGAACTATCATTCGTCACGGCACTGGCGATATTAATCGCTTCGGTGAGGTTTTGTTCCTGATACTTATTCTCAGCAATTTGAAGAATTCGCCCAAACCAGTCATCGATTTTCTCAAGGGCGTCTTCAGCAGCCTCTGTATCCGGTGGAACCGATTGAGCAAGGGCGATCGCATCTCTCAAACGGTTCTCATCTGCCAATTCTTGAGCTTGATTGAGTAAGCATTGTCCCCGCAGGTTGAGAGCTTGTTGATGCAAATCACTGAAGGTCTCGGGGATGGTTTCTGCTGTCGCAAGGCAACCCTCATATTGACCTTCATCCCGTTGCGACTCAGCCGATTGAAGTGAGTTTTGGGCCAGTCGCAATTGCTCTCGATGGGTGTTCCAAGAATTGAGCGATGGAATTAAAACCGCTAACCCCAGCCCAAGCCCCATTGCACCATACAGGTAGGACTTGCGAAACTGCGTGATGTTGTTTCGCACACGCTGCATCGGTGATTCAGCAAGCGTCGGTGATAGCGGCTCAAGATGCTCCTGTTCGGTCAAAGCTTCGGCGTTGAGCGAT
>JAYKJC010000014.1:0-13069 GCA_035285885.1 Leptolyngbyaceae cyanobacterium
ACATCACCGAAGATGACTTTGCACCTGTCGCAGTGGAGGATGCGATCGCCACTTCTGCCGACACCCCTGTCACCTTCGACCCCGCTGCAAATGACACCGACGCTGACAACCTCACGGGTGAACTGACCGTTACCGCCATTGATACCGCATCGGTTCCCGCTGATGTGGCCGTCACCCTTGATGGGGGGCTCGTAACGGTAACACCGACCAACGGATTCTCAGGGGATGTGACCGTGGGGTATACCGTGGCTGACCCAGGTGGCAATGAGGCCATCGGAACGGCAACGGTTACCGTAGCGGCAGTAGCAGACACAATCATTGCGATCGCCGGAGGCTCAGTTGTCGAGTCGGGCGATATCGGGACAACCGATGCAGTGTTTACCCTGACGGCTGATGATCCAGGATTCTCGGGTGATGTGCTCCTCGATGTGTCGATTAACGGCGGTGTGGCTATACCCGAAACAGTCAGCTTTATCACTGGAAGCGCGACAATCATCGTTCCGGTGGCGAATGATGACCTGGCCAACGATACCGATACCGTCGAAGTAACGCTCAGCAATCCGCCCGAAGGATTTGCCATCGGAACGGCTACAGCCACATTCGATGTGACTGAGGATGATGGGCCAGTGCTGAGCTTGACCATTGACCCAGCTAGCATCGCTGAGGATGGGGGTGTTGCGACGGGAACGGTAACTCGCAATACCCCGACCGACACAGAGTTAGTCATTACACTGTCCAGCGACGACCCCAGTGAGGCAACTGTGCCTCAAACGGTGACCATTCCCATCGGCCAAGCCTCCGTCACCTTCGATGTGGCGATCGCAGATGACACGATTCTGGACGGTTCTCAGACGGCCAACATTACTGCGACGTCAGATGGCTTTGATGCAGTCACGGCATCCCTGGTGGTCACCGATAATGACGCCCCCACGACAGCACTGAAGATTGAAGCCGAAGATATCAATCCAAACAACGTTGATGTCTACCGTCTAGAAGGAATCAACGCTGCCTCCAATGGCCAAGTGCTCAGTCTTGTCGGCTTCGGTGGTCAAGGCCCCGAGGTAGGCATGGCCAGCTTCTTGTTCTCTGGTGCGTCTGGTTTGTACGACGTATTTCTCGGAACGTTTGACGAAGTCGATGGTGCCGCCAGCTTTACCGTAGAGCAAACGATTCAGGGAGGAACCCCGGATCAAATTGGTAGCACCATCGTTCTCGATCAAAACACAACAGGAAGTAACGGAGCGAACAACACGACCAAAGTGACTCGGGAAGTCGGCACCAGTATTCAACTCTTTAACGGTGCCACGATTAAAGTGACTGGTTTTGAAGAAGGCAATGAGCACGCCCGCTTCGACTTCATCGAGTTCATTCCCTCCGATGACACGACAGCGACGCCTCCTACTGCAAGTAACGATACCGTTACTACGGATGAAGCCAATGCGGTCAGTGGCAACGTGTTGACGAACGATACTGGAACACCGACTCTTACCATCATTGAAGTCAATGGCGGAGCAAATGTCGGAACTGAAATCACGTTAGCCTCCGGAGCATTACTAACCCTCAATGAGGACGGTACGTTTAACTACAACCCCAACGGTCAATTCGATACTCTGAACACAGGTGAAACAGCCACCGACAGCTTTACTTACTTAGCTAGCAATGACCAGGGGGTCAGTGAAGCAACGGTGACAGTGACTATCAATGGCATCAGTGATGTCAATAGTCCTCCCACTGGAACAGTCACGATCGAAGGTAACCTCGTTGTCGGCGCAACCCTCACGGCGATTAACGATCTCGCAGATGCAGATGGATTAGGGATCATCACCTATCAATGGTTTTCCGATGGGTTTGCGATCGAAGGCGCAAGTGATGAGACGTTCGTACTCGGTCAAGCAGAAGTAGGGACAACAATTTCTGTTACGGCCTCTTACACCGACGGCAATGGGAATGAAGAATCAGTTGCCAGCGCTGAAACTACCCCCGTACAGCCTCAATCCGATCCGTTGAGTCCTGAGGGTGATCTGGACAATGATGGCATCATCAACGCCCTGGATGATGATATCGATGGAGATGGCTCACTCAATGCAGACGATCCGTTTAGATATGATGCCGAGAATGGCGTGTTATTGGCGACGGATGAGTCAATTGACCTCACCTTTGATACAGATGCAGATGATCTGGGTCAAAGTGGTTTCACCGGATTCCTCCAGGGTAAAAAGCCAGACGGTTCAGAGCCTCCCGCTGGAGGGGGCGGCAGTTTTGACGAGAATACGGGCGCATCCTCCGTTAGTAACGGATTGTTCATTGTTAACCCGGTTACCGCTGGAGATACGGGCAACAACGACAACCCTGAAGACGATGCTCAAGTGGGCATCAAGAATGCAGCCTTCACAATCGTCGCCGATGTCGTGAATCCCTGGTTTGGCCCAGCTCCCAACGCGAACAGCTTCGACCAGATTGGTATTTTCGCAGGGCTCGATAGCTCGAACATGGTCAAGATGGTGTTCGGACAAAGTGGAGAAGTCGTCGAGGTTCAAAGCCAAATTGACAACGTCGGGGCGAAAACTGGCCCTGGCAATGGCAACATCGCACTTCCGACAGGTGCACAGCTGGATGACTTTGCCTCTGCACGAATGCGCTTAGAGGTTGAGTTGACTGGAACAGTACCCGCAACCGCAGTCGTTCGCAGCTTTATCACGTTCTTGGGCACCGATGGTCAACCCCTTTCCACGGCGTTAACAGACGTATCATTTGGTGAACTAACGATCACCGGCTCATTTGCCGAAGCTCTTGCAGATCCGACTGTTGCCGTTGGTGCAGGCTTTACCCATGTGAATGGCGGAGGTGATCCCACATTTATCGCTCAACTTGACCGCTTTACGGTCACTGAAGGCATCGCTGCACCTCCAGATACGGTTGCTCCGACTGTTGCTCTTGCCGTAACCCCCATCGACACAGCAACCGACACCATTGTTGTGACAGCGACCTTTAGTGATGATGTCGATCCAGCGGGCAGCATTGTCATTGATGGCGATGAATTGTCGCTGGTTTACGGGCCTCTTGCTGAGGTAGTAACACCGACATTCATTAATAACAACGATGGAACTGCCGTTTATACATTCGCTGCACCAGCAGGTGGGTGGGCTGCACCTATCCAGTTGTCTGTTGTTGAAGCTAGCTTTGCAGACACCGCAGGTAACACGAATGGAGCAACGACACCGATCGTTATTCCGATTGGAACTCCTGCGTTCGATCCGTTCGCGCTAGAGGGTGATCTAGATTTAGATGGTATACCCAACAATGCAGACGCTGACATTGATGGAGATGGCGTCACAAATCTGGATGACCGTACAGCTTATCGAGACGATAGTCTTCCCGCACCGACCTTTACGACGGAGTCCCCGATTGTTCTCGACTTCACGGGACTCGACGATGGTGCAACTCCGTTTGAAGGCGGATTTACTGGGGTTGCTCAAACATCAAACGGTGACCCTGAGCTAAATTATGCGGACAATACAGCTTCTGGAGGAGGCATAACAACCGATCCGGCACAAGTGCAAGGTGGGCGTCTCGTGGTTCAAACCACAAATGACGACACGGCTGATGCTGACAGTGGCTTTACGTTCTTAGCAGACACTGAGGGCGAAAGCTTCGTCTTCAGCGGTACGTTTGATAACCCTGTCTTCAATGCAACTGACTTACCGACCTTCTCGCAGTACGGTCTCATTCTGTCGCTGACAGGGGCGAATGGGGTGACTGGCGTAGATTTTGCCAAGCTAACAACAGGCAATCCAGGTGGCGGGATAGAACTGTCAGGGAATGGAACCAGCTTTACTTCGTCTCAAAAGCCTGCTTTGCCCACAGGAGTGACTCAAACCAACTATGCGCAAGTTCTACTCAGCATCGAAGGCACCGTTCAGAACGGTAATCTTACCCTCTCAGGTAAGGCAACTTACCTGGACGAAACTGGTGGAGTGCTGGGCGAAGCTACAACGACAGATGCTTTGGTTTCACCAGGTTCACCATTATTTAATGCACTCACAGGTGTTACGGGTGCTCCTACGGTGGCCTTTGGTATCACCAGCACTGACTTTGGCAGCGGCGGTTCCTTTGACGTTGCACTCCAGGATCTCACATTATCCAAGGCTGAGGACGGGGTTGTTCCTCCCATTGACGATGACTTTGGGCTGGAGCTTCTCAATAGCCTCACGAGCGCTGACGGCATTGCTACTGGAGGGACGTATGGCCCTGGCGCTGTGGGTTCAGCAGAACTGGATGTCATGTCAACCGTGGATAATATCCAGAGTTCAAACTTTGGTCAGAACTCATTCCAAATCACCAATACTGGGGATAAGAATATTGCAGCAGTATTTATTGACTTCCGTGACGCCATATTCCGAGACTCTGTCGTAGACCCGGATGGTTCAGGAGGAGATAGCGTTGCTAAACTCTTCCAAATCAATAGTGGAGCAGGTGACACTGCTGCATTCTTCGATGGCAATAATGCCAATGTCTACTACTTACCGGGTGATCCACCGCTTCCTAACACAACCGGAACTGGACAAGATGCGTCTGGCGGTTTCCGGGGTCTCTTGCTGAAAGCGGGGACTGGAAGTAATGGGTTCGAGCCTGGAGAAAGCATCGGATTTTCGGGCGACATGGACCCTAACTCGATTGCCGGTCTGTTCAAGAGCGACGTTGATAGTGGGGCCACTCTAAGTTGGGATGTTGGCGGCATTTCTGGGGCTGAGATCGCGGGCTCGAAGTTCGTTGTGCTCTTTGACGATGGCACAACTGCGACAGGTTATCTGGGGAACACCAATACTCAAGCGGGTTCCCTGGGTGAGGCTGTCGAGGGTCAAACGGAAGTTCTGGTTACCGTTGAGGTGAACGGTGGCAGTGGTGTTTATGGCGGAACTGAGCCGACGATTATCGTATCAGGCCCAGCAGGACAAACAGTCGATGTTGTTCTCGCGAAAGGGTTCCAACCCGTGACGAATGACTCGACAGGCTCTGGTGGAACAATTGGATTCCAAACATTAGTTGAAAATCGCCTGGCCGATGACTATCCAGACTTCCCGGTTAACAATGCGTTTGACTTCCAGAAGATCACTGTAACCATTGGCGCAGGTGGCACCGTCACCGTACCCACAGGCGCATTCGACTACATCACGACAGAATCAGGGGCTTCTTTCGCCGGATCAGACGTAGCTCCTATTGCAGTTGGTGCGGTAGCTGTCAACAGTGAGGGATATGCTATCGGTCCCGTCGATCGCCAATATCTTACCAACCCCACAGGAACCCCCGTTTCAGTTGTGTTCGAATCTCCAGGGTTCTTTACACCAGCTGCCAATGGCAACACTCTCTACTACAAGATTCAAATTGAGGATGCTGCCGCATTAAACGGTGGCACCGATCCGAATGGTAAGTGGAACTATGAGGCAGCACCGGATAGTGAAGGCCGCCAAACAGGATTCCAGGGCAATGGCTACTATCTCTACGGTTCGAATACAAGCACATCCATTAATGGTGTGATTGAATCAGAGATTCTTGCTTTTGAAATCGATGTTCCTGAAGAGTTAGTGGGTGAAACATTAAACTTCCGGGCTCGAGTGTCACGGGATGGTACTGCCGCCAACGATCAGCAGAATGATCTCTGGCTAGGGATAGAGCGTGCCGATGGAACCGGAACAATCGAAGAGTTTCTGGTTGGAAATGGGACGAATGATCCCGAACCTACCAGTCAGGGATTTATCAAGATCTTTGGTGGCACAAATGCTGGAAGCTGGAGCTATGCAAGCGCTGTGGATGGTGCGCCAAACAACTTTGGCGCGGCTGTTCAGTTCTCTGAAGCAGGTCGATACGTCTTACAGATTGCCGGACGCAGTCAGGGCTACCATATCGACTGGATTGAACTGTACGAAGGAAGCGCTCCAGCCGTTGGAGCCGTGGATTCTACCTTCGTCACCAGCGGCCCACAGCCCGTTCAGTTGGTCAACGAAATTCCAGATCAGATCTTTACTGAAGGTGTAACTGATACCTTTGCGTTACCACCGGGTACATTTGATGACCCCAACGATGACCCCATTACCTATGAGGTGACGGTAACAGCGACGGACGGTTCAACCGTCAGCGGTGTAACCATTGACGAAAATACGGGGCAACTCGCGGGAATCAGTACGTTGGCGATCGCCACCTACACCGTGACGATTACGGCAACAGATGTCGATGGTTCTGCGACAGACACCTTCACAATTGAAATTACTGATGATGTGGTTCCTCCGCCCGCTGATGGCTCCTTAGTCTTTAGCCTGGATAATGGTCAAACTCTCAATGGGTTAGACATCACCCCACAGGATTTGGTTCAATTTGACGGTACCAACTTCAGTCTTCTCTTTGATGGTTCTGATGTCGGTGTGAATGACAGTATTAACGCGTTCGACGTCATCAGTGATACAGAGATTCTTCTCTCCTTCAACTCTGCGACCAATCTTCCTGGATTAGGCGCAGTGGATGACTCAGACATTGTCCGCTTCACAGCGACGAGTCTGGGAAACAACACAGCAGGTACCTTCTCTCTAGAGTTTGATGGCAGTAACTTCGGGCTCAGCAATGGTGGAGAGGATATTGATGCTGTCAATCAACTCGCCAATGGCAACCTCCTGATTTCCACAACGGGTAACCTTAATCCGGGTTCCGGCATCGTGGGTGGGGACGATGATATTGTTCTATTTGATGTCACGTCGGGTAGCTTCTCTATCTTCGTTGATGGCAGTGACATTGGCCTAGGAGAAGAAGATATCAATGCCTTCAGTATCAATGCAGAAGGGGATTTCTTCTTCTCAAGCGCAGGAGTTTTCACCGTCCCTGGAGTGTCAGGCAGCAGCGAAGATGTCTTTGCCTTTACCCCCACGACGACAGGTGTGAATACGTCCGGTAGTTTTGCTTCTGGCGTGTTCTTTGACGGTAGTGCTTTCGGCCTTACAGGCAACAGCATTTCCGGTCTTGATGTGACAGGCAACACTACGGGGGGTGGAGATCCGACCAACACGGACCCCATTGCGGTTGATGACGATGTTACAACCGATGAGGCCAACATCATCACAGGCAATGTGCTAAACAATAACGGGAATGGTGTTGATAGCGATCCCGACGGGAACCCGCTCACCGTCACAGCGGTGAATGGTGACACGGGCGCAATTGGGAATACCATTCTTCTTCCATCTGGCGCATTGCTCACGATCAACAGCGATGGCACGTTTAGCTACAACCCGAATGGTCAGTTTGATGCCCTGAATACAGGACAAACAGCAACGGATAACTTCTCCTACACAATCGACGACAACAACGGAGGAACTGATACCGCGACGGTCAATGTCACGATCACGGGCATTGACAGTGGAACGGATACATTAACAGTGACCATTACACCTGACAATATCTCTGAAAATGGCGGTACAGCGACAGGAACAGTCACCCGCACGGGCGACCTCAGTGCTGTTCTCACCGTCAGTCTTGATAGCAGCGATACGGGTGAAGCAACGGTGCCGGCTTCTGTAGAAATTGGTGCTAACCAGGCTTCCGCTACGTTCTCAATTACTGCCGAGGATGACGCTATTGTTGACGGTACTCAGATCGTCGCCATTACGGCGTCTGCAGAGGGCTTAGTCAGTGGAACGGATACGCTTAGCGTCACCGATGACGATGATGTTCAAGCCAGCCTGAGCCTGTCCATTTCTGACAATGCCATTTCTGAGAATGGGGGTATCGCAACAGGGACGATCACTCGAACGGGTGCGCTTGGCTCGGAACTCACCGTCACGCTTAATAGCAGTGATACCAGCGAGGCCACAGTTCCTAATTCTGTCGTTATTGGAGCGAATGAAGCCTCTACTACGTTCCAAATTACAGCAGAAGATGATGCCATTCTTGATGGCACTCAAACGGTTACGATTACTGCTTCAGCAGGTACACTGACCGATGGAGCGACCATTGATGTGACCGATGATGAAACGCCACCGACCTCTGATACGGCTCTACTCTTTAGCCTGGACAATGATCAAGTCGTGAACGGAATCTCTGTAACCTCACTCGACATTGTTCAGTTTGATGGCAGCAACTTCAGCATCTACTTTGATGGCTCTGATTTAGGACTTGAGGGCAAAATCAATGCCTTTGATGTCATTAGTGACACTGAGATTCTCATCTCCTTTAGCAACCCTGAAATAGTTCCAGGGCTGGGTAGTGTGGATGATTCTGATATCGTCAAGTTCACGGCCACGAGCCTGGGAGAGAATACCGCAGGTAGCTTCTCCCTCCACTTTGATGGCAGTGATGTGGGGCTGAGCAACGGTGGAGAAAATATCGACGCGATCACAGGCTTAGCTGATGGTAGTCTTCTAATTTCCAGTACGGGTAATCTCAACCCTGGAAGTGGCGTTGTTGGTAGCGATGAAGATGTTGTCCGCTTTACTCCTAGTTCGCTAGGAGACACCACGAGTGGCAGCTTCTCCTTGGAAATCGACAATAGTGCCGCAGGACTCAGCGAAGACATTGATGCCTTTAGCCAGAACTCATCAGGTGCTAACTTCTTCTCGACTCTAGATGCCTTTAGTGGCGTGGGTGCTGAGGATGAAGACGTGGTTAGCCTCACGGGTGGGGTGTTCTTTGATGGGAGTCAGTTTGGCTTAGCAGGTAACGACATCACCGGGGTAGATTTGACCTTTACGGTTATCTAGGGGCTGCGATGCCCGAGCGGGGATGTGTGGCGATCGCACACTCCATATAGCCCTGCTGGGCTAACCTGCATACCGCTAGTAGCGAACCCAGGAAGAGTCAGGGAGCCCCCCTTATCTCTCCTGGGTTCTTTAATTTCTGGCTCCATCCTGAATCGTGATTTTCAACAGCGTTATAGACCTACGGGTTGAGCATGTTTCCCCCGCTGCGTGGGAAACATGCTGATCGCATGTCCTAACGTAAAAGCGTAAAGCTATCAGCCTAAAAATAGGTGTGTGGAGTGTAGGGCGCTCTACACACCTGGACTTAACCAATGCCCATAGCGCTATATTTCTACACCGTACTGTTATGTAGGTAGTTTTTCTATGGAATTTATTCCCGTACAATGAGGAGCGGATTTGTAGTAGCGAGCGGATATGCGGATAGTAGCCCTTGTTCCCGGCGGAGTCAGTGACCAGATTCTGTTCTTCCCCACGTTGAATGACCTTAAAAGGACGTACCCAGCAGCTGACATCGATGTCGTTGTTGAACCCCGTTCGAAAGCAGCCTATCGAGTGTCACAGGCTGTAACTGATGTTATTCCTTTTGATTTTCAGGACCGAAATAGCCCTGCCGATTGGGCAAATTTGCTCGGTGTGATTCGCGATCGCTACTATGACGTGGCGATCGCCCTCAACAACGGTTGGGGCATTGGGCTGTTGCTGTGGCTGTCAGGCACTCCCGTCCGAATTGGCTATGGCAATGGATTTGGGGGACTGTTTCTGACTCGTACCGTCCCGCTGAAGGCAGACCAGTATCGGGCTGACCAGTATCATGACGTGCTGACGGGGCTAGACATCTCATCGCCATGTCCTCCCCTTTCTATTCAACTGCCAAAGGGGGATATCGACTGGGCCGATGGCGATCGCAGTCGCCTGGGGCTCGACGATGCTGGATACGTTGTCATTGATGGGTCGAGCATTCAACTGCCCACAGATTCAAAAACGGCTTCAGGCTATCCTGTGGAAAAATGGCAAACGATTGTTCAAGACTTCCAATCGCGTCAGCCTGGGCTACCCATCGTGATTCTTCATGCCCCTGAAGACGCTGAGAGAGCCGCAGCGCTGACTCAACTCTGCCCAGGAATTAAGTCCACCACAGTGACCGACATTGGAAAACACGCCGCAATGATTGCAGGCGCTAACCTGGTACTGTGCACCGAGAGTGTTTCAATGCATCTTGCAGTTGCGCTGAACGTCTATACGCTGGCTCTGTTTGGGCTAACTAATCCAAAGATGCTGTTGCCTCAAGATGACAAGTTTCAGGCCATTGTGTCGCCCAGTGGAAAAATGGAGGATCTTGCACCCGATGCAGTTCTTAAAGTCGTCTGGGGCAATGCCGGATAATTCATCGAACGTTGCGAAATGGACTGAAGGGGGAGGGGTTGTGTGTCATATCCAGAAGAAGAAATCGTAACTTCGTCGTCGCAGACGGTTTCTCGGCGGGAGTTATGTGATTTGGTGCGATTGCAACTGCAAGCTCTTCTTGAACAGCAAAATCTTCAAGGGGCGAAAATTTTGCTTGTGCCTGTGCAGCCTCCCGACATCGCTGAAGCGATTGAAGGGTTGCCAGAAACCATGCAGGTCATTGCGTTTCGGTTGCTTTCCAAAGCAGAAGCCATTGAAGTTTATGAGCATTTAGACGCAAAAGTTCAGCAGGCAATGATCGAAGAGTTCAAGCGCCAGGATGTGCTGAACATTGTGGACAAGATGTCTCCAGACGATCGGGCCAAGCTGTTTGATGAACTGCCCGCCAAGGTGGTGTCAAGGCTGCTGCCGCAGATGAGTCCTGACGAGCGACGGGCGACTGCGTTGTTGTTGGGATATGAGGCCGACACCGCTGGGCGGATTATGACGCCTGAGTATGTGTCGCTGAAGGAAAACTGGACGGTGACCCAGGCGCTGGATCGAATTCGCAGTCTGGCCCATGTCAGTGAGACGATTTATTCGCTGTATGTGACGGACGCGGCACGTCGGCTGACGGGAATTTTGTCGCTGCGGGATTTGGTCGTCGCTCAACCCCACCAGACCATTGGCGACATTATGGTTCGAGAATTGGTGTCCGTTCGCACGGAGACGGATCAAGAAGAGGTGGCACGCATTATTCAGCGCTACGACTTTCTGGCGGTTCCGGTCGTTGATACGGAGGATCGCCTGGTGGGGATTGTGACCGTTGATGATGTCCTCGATATTCTTGAGGAAGAAACAACCGAGGATATCTACACGCTGGGAGGGGTGCAGTCAGGGGCAGACAGCTACTTTCAGACCAATCTGTTTACCGTTGCCCGACGCCGAGTGGTGTGGCTGTTTGTGTTGCTGGTGACCAGCGTCGCCACCAGTGCGGTCATTCGCAGTCAAGAAGACATTCTTGAAAAGTTTGTGGCGCTGACGGCGTTTATTCCTCTGTTGATTAGTGCGGGCGGAAATGTGGGGGCTCAGTCCTCAACGGTTGTGATTCGAGGACTCAATACGGATGAAATTGGCACGGCAGATGCGCCCCGTGTGATTCGTCGGGAGATTATTGCTGGGGGGATACTCGGAGCCATTTTAGGAACCGCTGTACTGTTCTTAGCGTATGTGCTGCAAGGCAATTGGATGGTGTCGAGTGCGGTGGGTATTAGTTTAGTGGCGATCGCCATTCTTGCCTCGCTTGCAGGCGCAACGTTGCCGTTCATTTTCCAGAGAATTGGCTTTGACCCCGCCCTCATGTCTGCTCCCTTCATCACCACCGCCGTGGATGTGTTGGGCGTGATGATTTATCTCACGGTCGCCCAGATGATCCTGGAACCCGGATGATGCGGGGTCAGGTGATTCTTGCGGATCACTTTAGTGGGATGCAGCATGGCAGAAAGTGGCTAAAATTCTCAATCTTGCAGTATAGTTTCGTCGGTATAGGTGTTCTCACCAGTGAAGCTAGTCGCGTCGCGGAGCAAGAGAGATGAAAAACATTAATCCCTTTCAAAAACTCAAGTATTTGGGTGTCGCTGCTTTAGGAAGTCTCATAGCGGCTGCATGTGTCGCTGGAACCCCAAGCGAGGCGAAGGCTCAGGCTGCCTACGGAAGCTATGTGGGTGTGGGTGCTTCCTTTGGTGTGACATCGGGCGAAGGCGACTTCGAAGAAGAAGATGTTTCTGCGGTCATTTCCGGTCGCTATCGCTTTGTGAAGCTACCGATTTCGCTTCGAGGTCAAGCGCTTGTATTCACTGACACGAATGCGTTTGTGCCGACCGTATCTTACGATTTTCCGATTAACTGGCAAACGGATCTGTATCTCGGTGCTGGAGTTGCATTCCAGGATGCGGATGAAGGTGAAGACGCATCCCCCATCGGCAATCAGACAGCTTTCGTGCTTCAACCCGGCATTGACTACGCCCTCCCCAATAGTCGCCTCATCATCTTTGGCAACAGCATTATTGCGTTTGATGCCTATCGCGAAGGGGGTGGCGTAGCAGCCTCTCTCCAGGGTGGGGTGGGTGTTAATCTCCGATAGTGACGATCTCCGATAGGGCGTGCAACGCTGACGCTGACTAAAGATTAAACCGGGCGTGTCCGTTTCTCTGGGAGGAACTAGTTCTGGAAGGAACTAATATCGTCAGGGCTAATGTCAAGTGAAGATTAAACGCTGTAGCTAGCGTAGGTGGGCATTGCCCACCCTACATATGCTCCAGGCTGACATATCAAAATCTCTCAAATTGAAGGACTCAGCCCTGGTTGCCGAGTCCTTTTTTATCGGTTACCCGATCGATATAGCCCTACGGGTTAAGGTTTGAGCATGTTTCTCCCCCGATTCGAACTTGTTTAGCGTTCTCTAATTCTGGTTTCCTGACTCTGGCAGGGAACCGTTGCGGGAGCCTCTAGCTCCAATTTGAACGGGAGCCGAAGGCTCTAGCGGACATTCCCAGCGAGGCGATGGGAACAAGGAATACACTAAACGAGTACCCCTCTGCGCAGGGGAAATATGCTGCTCGAATGTCCTAACGCAAAAGCGTAACGCTATACTGCGCTGTGCGCTCATCTCGAAGTCACCCAAACGATCGCCCCCCAGAACATGAGAATCATGAAGCGACAATCACATTTACGGGAAGAATACGGGATGGATGTGAAAGCTGGGTGGGTTATCGGCGACTCATCTCTCAAATTTTGTATTCTGAATGTAGAGCCTAACGATAGTGAACATACAACGTTACTTTTTCTGATTGATTTATTTAATCGGTTGATTCGTTAAATCGGCGTATCAATCGGCCTCACACCGCTGAATTTCTTATCTTATGGCTTCATTTGATTGGCGATCGCCC
>JAYKJC010000015.1:0-10156 GCA_035285885.1 Leptolyngbyaceae cyanobacterium
ATTGTTCGAGTTGCCATCAGGATTCGCAAACCCAAGCCTTCGTGGCTCACCCTAATCAAGAGAACTGTCGCTCCTGTCACGAGCAAGCTGTCGATACGTTCTTACTTGGAAAGCACGGCATTCGGCTATTAGAAGGAGAGTCGCCACTGATGCCAGACTTAGCACGACTCCCCATGAAAGCAGAGGCCCACGGGATGCAGATGACCTGCGCCACGTGTCACGATGCCCATTCTGTCAACACCGTACAGGCAGCGACCGACTCCTGTCTCACATGCCACAACGATACACACTCGCTAAACTACGAGAACTCACGCCATGCAGAACTATTTGCGGGCGATCGCACCTTACCTCGACCATCAGCAAGTTCAGTCAGTTGCGCCACCTGTCACCTCCCGCGCCATGAGGTGCAGCAAGGGGGAGAATCCGTAACCCTAGTGAACCACAACAACACCTACACCCTGTTGCCGCGCGATCGCATGGTGCAAGAGGTATGTATGAACTGCCACGGTGTTGAGTACAGCTACAACAGCATTTTTGATGATGAATTGGTCGAGGCCAACTTCGACAAGCCTCCCACCCTATCCCTGGAAACGTTCGATCTCGTACGCGCATTAGAAGAACGTCGCGTCATTCAGTCAGAACCAGCCGAACAGGCGGCTGACACAGAGCCCTCTAGCGAATAGGAAGTCGTCAAAAACCCCGTTCGATAAACGAACACGGCCTCAGGCCACTGGATCAATGTGATCCCGAAGACAAATACATCAACAAGCGATACCACTTTAGAGAAGGAGAGAGTTCAATGAATCCTGTTATGAATCGATGGATGGATGCCATCCGCACACGTACCGTCGCATTTATCGCCATTGTGTTAGCGGTTGCGGTCACTGCAGCTTCTTGCAGCGGTGGCACAACGGCTCAAACCGAAGCAGGCATTGCCCCAGAACTTGTGGCTGATTACATTCACACCGTTCTGGCGGCAGATCGTACCGCTTACACCAAGCACGTGGTCAACCGAGTAAAAGTCCTTGAAGGAAAAACGAAGGAAGCAGGTGTACTGAATGTTGAGTCTACTGAAGGCTGGCAGCAAACCGATGGAATTCCTTTGCCTGCGCAGATGTTCCGCCTGGGTTCTGAAATTGCCAACGAGTCTGGTTATTTTACCTATAACCTAATTTCTCCCTGGTACATTAATGACAGCCATGCCCCCAAAGGTGAGTTTGAAGAAACTGCCGTTCAAACCATGATTGATACGGGTGAACCCGTGAAGGATTACCAGGAAATCGGGGGACAGCGCTTTTTCTCAGCCATGTACCCAGATAAGGCGGTCGTTGAAGCCTGTGTAACTTGCCACAATACGCACCCGGTTCACCTTGAACGCTATCCCGATAAGCAGTTCGTCATGGATGAAGTGATGGGTGGCGTTGTGATCAACATTCCCCTAGAGGGAGCTTAAGCGCTAGTTACCAAGCAGCTAGCATGTCACACTTCTAGTGACAGTGGACTGGAGCCGTGTGAGGTCTGCGATCGCCCCCACGACTCCAGTCCAGCCCATACACCAGTCCCGCTAATTCAACAGCAAATTCAACATATTTCTTCCAACGCAGTTCTTTCTTCAACGTTTGGGCAATGAATAAACTCCGTCGCCTCCCTGACATTCTTAACTCACGGAACTCACCTGAACAGGACACAAATCCTCAAGGGCCAGCAACGCTGCTGCCAGGGCGGACACCGAGCCAGACGCCTCGGCGATCGCCCTCCGATCGCCCCAATGGAATCAAGCCAGGGTTTAGAACTCTCATCGGGCTGACGTTTATCACAGCCTTATTGCTTCTGCCCTTTGCCTTCAGCCACGGTTATCTAGACTGGCTGCGGGCTGAGTCCGTTGACTTACATCAGTTTTTGCGGGGAGAACTGTATAAGCAAAGCACTGGATTTGCTGCACTTGCGTTTGTTTTAGTTGAAGTCATGCTCACCGCTCGCAAGCGCAGTCGCAGTTGGATAGGAAAAATCAAAATTCCTGGAACCATGATGTTCTGGCGAAGTGTACATATTTTTGTGGGAGTCGGACTGGTCGCACTCGTCTTAGTCCACACGCTAGGTGCGAACGGACTCAACTTCAATGCAATATTTCTGTGGGTCTTTTTCATCACCACCCTGACCGCCCTCATTGGAGTCGTCGCAGAAACGGGCATTTTAGAATCGACCCGGAATATATTTGGTCGCTTCCCCGGTAGCGATCGCCCCATCACCAAAGGCCCGCTTATTCGTGGACTTCGAGCCGTTTGGTTAGTCAGCCACATTTTCTTCGTCTGCATCTTCATGCTGATGCTCGGTTTTCATATCTTTTTGGCCTACTACTATCAATAGAAGTAAGAATGTTTGGGCGTGCGGACGCAGTCCGTACGCCCAAACATTCTTACCACCGACTACTACTCAGTAACCCGATCATAGAATGATGACTGCGAATCAACTGACGTCACCTCAACACCGAAATACCGTTATTGCGATCGCCCTCATTATCGTATTTGCGATCGCTGCGATGGTTCTTACTCGCCCTCAAACGCACACGAGTAGCCTCTCACCCGTGTCAGGACTCATCACGCTCAAAGCTTCAGCCCAATCTGCGATGCCCTACGAGCAAGCCATGAAGAACCCAAACCCGACCCTGATTGAGTTTTATGCAGACTGGTGTACCACCTGTCAGAGATTGGCCCCAACCCTAGCCTCCGTTCATGATGAGCTGGGCTCAGAGTTGAATTTTGTGATGTTAGATATTGACGATCCTCAGTGGCGATCGCAAATTCAGCAGTTTCATGTCAGCGGCGTTCCTCACCTCGTCCTCCTCAATGCTGACCAGAGCATCGCGGACAGTTTTGTTGGCAACGTTCCCGCGTCCATTCTGCGCGATCGCCTCACCCATCTATTGGGCTGATCTTTTTGAATTAATTTTCTTAGACCAATCTTTTGAGACGTTGCTGATCCGAGGAATGATTTTCCTAAGGGCGTATGGCCATACGCCCCTACAGTCGGTCATTTGTGAATCCCAAAATGTCTAATTCATCCGAACATTCAGCAACGCCTCTTTTGGGGCTTATCGTTCAGAAATTGGAGATCTCACCATGTCAAGAATGCATTTGGCAACTCGCACCATACAGCCACACCCAACCTCAGCAGTCCAGATCTGCAAACTCAAAAATCAGCGTCCCCAGCTCAGACAATACGTTTCATTTCTTCATAGTCAAATGACCCAGTTCCACTCGGAACTCGGAACCATTGAAAACCCAGACGACCAGGCAGCTCAGGAAAAAGCACTGTCTCGTCAGCTATGATGAAACTGCACTTCCGCGTAAAGAACCCCAAGATAGCGCGAGTGCAGTCTATTACGATGAACACTGATAATAACAAGCCCTTTCGAGAAATTGTCGTAGCTGATTTAACACATTTCGTGCTGGTCTTGCCCACGGATACCGTAGCCCGACCCCACAGCCAGAACCATCTCGGCATTCCAATTCCGAAACGAGTTTACGGTCATCAAGGATTGGCCTTTATCGGCCACGACAACATCGGCACGGTTCAAGGCATTCGACTGCAATCCGTCATGCCTGAAGGGTCACCCTTCAAAGTCAGTCCCCGTCTATCCCAAGGCATCCCTTTATCGTTTGAGATGAGTTGCCAATGCAAGTTGCCTCAGGCGATCGCCCACCAGGCTCTATTTCTCTACTCTTTTGAGCACGACCCAACCCTACACTACGGTGTGTTCAAAAATGTAATTCCACAATGCGTCCGCATTTATCCGTTCACGTCGATGCGAAAGATCTACCAGCAGGTGAGACAGTTTTCCCGAGTAAAAACAAGGCTGTCTTAACAGACATAACTGCTTCAATAGAAACAAACGTTTCAAGCATGAAGCTCGCTATACTTTATCTGATCCAATTCCCGCCACAGCTCACTCATAAACTGATGGGGATTTTGAAGATGCATCTCTGACAGCGCAATCATTTCATCCACCGTGTAATCATCGTCGCCATCAATGGCTTCAGTAATCCATTTCGTGAGTTTCTCAGGGTGCTCCATCAGCTCTTCTGCAAACTCAAACGGAGTCTTGTGGGCGATCGCCGTTTCAACTTTAGTGGCAAGACAAAAATTAAGAAATCGCCCCAGCGTTGTTTCAGGCGTCGTTGACATTAACAATGCCATTGCTTGAACTAAAAGCTGCTTCCTATCATCCATGATCATGCCCTTCAAATCACCTAATATCGCTTGTCAGAATGTGACCTACAAATGATCGACATACACATACAAATGAGTAGCAAAAAAAATTATTCCATTCTTAAAGCTCACTGATACGCTGTATGTGTTAGCTAAGTACGTGTTGTCTGCTTAACTCGGTTGCAATCTTGTATAGAATTCTATGCTCAGAAAATTTTCACTCATCTCCTGATAGAATTTGTAGCTTTCGATTCAATTCAGACAATTTGATGTAATTTGAGCATTAGAGAAATTCAGGAATTACATTTACTTTAAATCTCAGCGGCTTCATTCCTCTCTAAGAAACGGCACTAAGTGCATCATGTAATCTCGTTTCCCAATAGGTACACCTCCCATGCGAAGAATGTCGTAAGCCGTAACCAGATGAAAGTAAAAATTTGGAATTAAAAACTCATTCACATAATCATATCCTGATAGCTCAAGGTAAAGCCCTGGCCCCAGGTCAATACGACTCATCTCAGCTAGTTTTGCATCTTCAACAGGAACTCCCAAAAGAAGCTTTTTGGTATGTGCGATATGTCCGTATGCTTGAGCAAGAGATGTGACATCTGGATCTAAATTATCGGCAGGTTTACCCTCACACCACAGAGCAAAGTTTCGGGGTTGATTACACGTAAAAACAATCTGCGTGCCCAAAGGAAACATGTCATCCACAATACGCTTATGAAGAAACGACTCATCATCAAAATGAGTCTGAGCTGACGTCAAGAGATGTTCAAGAGTCACTAAGCGACTTTGGAAAAGGGTCTGGATTGAAGCAATGCTCTGATTTTGCATTTCATGATTTCCCTATGATTGAGTTCATCGGCGTTGCTGGAATTTAGGTACGAAATTGAAATCCATAATCTGTAAATCGACCATAGTAGGGACATGGCAATCATGCCCCTACTATGGAAATCATCCCTAAATCAGCAACGCCAGTTCATCAAAGCTAACATTTTCAAGCTTGAAGTTGTCTGTCACCATAGGCTGCAACCGTTAGTTTGCAATTAGCTAGTCCTCTGTTAACCCTGCATTACACGCTACATGCCTAAATCGTCCATCATTCGCCCACTTGGGGGTTCTACTCAAGGTGAATTTCACAGTAAAGTAACAGTCACGCCGTTTGCCATTCACCACTTATGGGTTCACCGACTCTCAAGCACTCTACCTCTCCCTCAGCCACTCAGTCCTCGCTTCCGAGTACGCCAAATTCAACGGCGGATGCGCTGCAAAATCGTCCCCCCCTCAGTCGGCTGTTGCGATATGGACGACGATATCGCCGCCAAATCTGGCTTGCCTCTGCCTGTTCAGTACTCAACAAACTCTTTGACCTCGCCCCTCCTGCCCTCATTGGTATCGCGTTGAACGTTGTCGTTAAGCAAGACGAATCTTTCATTGCATCTTTCGGCATTCGAGATACCTCGGCTCAGCTCATCCTGCTCTCTGTTCTGACGTTGATTATCTGGCTATTTGAATCTGGCTTTGAATACGCCTATGCTCGACTGTGGCGAAACTTAGCCCAAAGCATTCAGCATGATTTGAGGCTCGATGCCTATGCCCACCTGCAAGACCTGGAAATATCTTACTTCGAGTCTCGCAGCACAGGGGGACTAATGTCGATTTTGAGTGACGATATCAATCAACTGGAGCGTTTTTTGGATGTTGGTGCCAATGAGATTCTTCAGGTTGTAACAACTACAGTTATTATCGGTGCAGCATTTTTTATCTTAGCTCCCGATGTCGCATGGATGGCCATGCTACCGATGCCGTTTATTCTGTGGGGTTCGATTGCCTTTCAGAAGATCTTGGCTCCCCGCTACGCGGCTGTACGCGAAAAAGTGAGCTTACTCAATGGTCGGCTATCCAACAATTTAAGTGGCATGATGACGATCAAGAGCTTCACTACAGAGTCTTTTGAATTGGATCGTGTGGCCTTAGATAGCAATGCTTACCGAAATAGCAATCGCCGGGCGATCGCCCTCAGTGCCGCCTTTACACCATTGATTCGTATCGTGATTTTGGTGGGCTTCACCGCCACACTCCTGTATGGAGGCATCGAAGCAGCTGCGGGACGACTCGACGTCGGGATTTACAGCACGTTTATCTTCTTAATTCAACGGTTGCTCTGGCCACTGACGCGATTAGGAGAAACCCTCGACCAATATCAGCGAGCCATGGCCTCGGTCACTCGCGTGATGGATCTGCTGGATACGGCGATCGCCACCCACCCAGGCCACATTGCCGTTCCCGTGTCAAACGTCAAGGGGCACATCGAACTCAAGGACATTACCTTTTCCTACGACGAAGGGTATCCCGTCGTCCATCACCTATCACTTGATATTCCTGCGGGACAAACGGTTGGAATCGTCGGATCAACGGGGTCAGGCAAAAGTACTCTAGTGAAGCTGTTACTCAGGCTTTACGAAGTTAAGTCGGGTCAGATCCTACTGGATGGGGTGAACATTCAGGACATTCGCCTGAAGGATTTACGGCAATCCATCGGCCTTGTCAGCCAGGATGTGTTTCTGTTCCACGGCACCGTAGCTGAAAACATCGCCTATGGCACTCCCGGCGCAACATCGGATCACATTCGTCAGGCAGCAACCCTCGCCGAAGCCCACGAGTTTATCGAACAACTGCCGCAGGGCTATGACACGATTGTCGGTGAGCGGGGGCAGAAACTATCCGGCGGACAGCGACAGCGTTTGGCGATCGCCCGTGCCATTCTCAAAGATCCACCGATTCTTATCTTAGATGAAGCCACCTCAGCCGTTGATAACGAAACTGAATCAGCCATCCAGCGTTCCCTTGAAAACATCACCCAAAATCGGACGACAGTGGCGATCGCCCATCGCCTGTCCACCATTCGCAACGCAGACTGTATCTATGTGATGGAATTTGGCAAGCTCGTTGAACAGGGTCGCCACGAGGAGTTACTGGAACACAACGGGATTTATGCCAATCTTTGGCGAGTCCAAATGGGACTCCGTGATGTGGAATAAGAAAAAAGTGTGCTGCAATTGAGCAGCACACCAACCTAGAATCAACCTATGCCCCGTCCAACACTAAACTTACTTTTTGAACACTTTTGTCGTCCCTAGCAGCCCTAATGCTGCAAGACCCAACAGTGCCCCAGGTTCAGGAACATCTTTAGGCGCATCAGGAGAGAACTGTCCCGTACCCACACGGAAGGTGTGATTATCCGTTTCAAATCCACCACCACCGATTTGAGAAATCACGATGCGGTTGAAGTTATCGGCTTCACTTTCAGAACGAAAATCGATGTAGCCAGTACCCTGCCCGCTCTTAGTTCCAGTAAAAGCAAACCCTTCAGCCGCAATATCGTCTACGTTAAATGACCCCACCATGGTGTCACCCATAAAGAAGGAAAACACATTCCCTGGACTTGCCGATCCCCAGTTAATCCCGAAATAATTGAGTGTCTCCGCCAAATCAATCGTCACTGTGCTGTTCGAAAACACCTGGAGGTAAGATGTATCGTTGATTTCGTTATTCGCACCATCAGGCGACCATCGCATTTCACCTGAGGTCGTTGGCACAACTTTACTGCTTCCACGTAGGTTCGAAAACGTATACGTTGCAAAGCCATCAATCACTCGACCCGACGAGTATTCAATGGCTTCAAACGGATTACCGAGATCGTTGAAGCTAACTGTTGCAAACCCTTCCCGTGCAGCAAAATCAGAAAAAGCACCCTGGTTAAGTTCTCCAGTGGGACTGCTGTTTCCTGCCGACACACCAAACGAGATGGCCTGCGCACTAGCCCCAAAAGTCATTGTTGCAGCGCCTGCGATCGCCATTGAACAAATAGCTGATTGAATCGTATTCATCTAAATCCCCCAAGAACTGTAGTGATTCATATGTGGTCACTACATCCATCATTGAGCAATCAGAGAATCGAAACGTCGCGGTGTACACGGATTTCCATCCTCCAACAATGTGAAGAGTCGATGATGAGATAGCTTGGCAGGCAAAGAAGAAATGAATGGCTTCTCACTTTTCCTTTCATTTCAATCATCAGCCGGGCATCCGTGAAATCTCGCAGTAGAAGGCGTGTTTTAGAAGAGGTGCATGAGTTGTGAAGCAACCCCTGCACACAAAATACCCAAGTCGGAGGAAGAGCGATCGACTGAAACTCAAACACCCCTCGTTTTTGTCTTTAGTCCCTTACATTAGCTCCAAGCCGATCAAACTTGATCCGGATCAATGCCCATTTCTCGTAACCGGGTTGCTAAACGGGCTGCTTTTTCTTCTGCTTCTTCAGCACGTTTCCGTTCTTCTTCAGCACGTTTCCGTTCTTCTTCAAATTGCGCCGCAATTTCGACATAGCTTAAAAACCGCTGTCCATCCGGACGAAAAATTTGAAGCTCCTCGCCTGACGTGTCAAATCGAATGTTGAGCTGAGGACTCACCCAGTTTTCGATCGGTTCAATCACATCTAGAAAAGCCTCATCCCTTAACCAGCCACCCAAAACATTCTCATCCGGATCGTAGAGATAATACTCATCAACACCAAAGCGATCGTAGAACAAAAGCTTCCGATTCATTTCAGCCCGAGTATTACCGGGAGAGAGAATTTCAAACACGACTTGGGGCGGTCGATTATCTTCTTCCCATTGCTTATAAGAACCCCGATCGCCTTTCGGACGCCCGACTACCACCATTACATCTGGTGCCACCCGCATCTTGTTGTTGCCTTCGACCGGGTACCACAGCAAATCTCCAGCCACGAATACATTCGGATCACTCGCAAACAGCCACTCCAAGTTTTGCTGAATGACAACGATCCATCGAAACTGCTTCGTGTTGTCTGCCATGGGCTGCCCGTCGCTATCTGGGTAGATAACCGCTTGTTCGGAAGAGGACTGTAGCTGAATCATCGCCTGACTATCTCAGTTCAGTGCTTCTAAGTTAGCATGAGCACTTAGGTCAAGATGTTGCATCATGTAACTCAATCCGGCTTAAACTCAATATGTTGTGCAAGAAGGACGATGAATCATGCGGCTGTCTCAGATGCTCTTTGTGACCCTCCGGGAAGATCCAGCAGAGGCAGAAATTCCAAGTCATAAGCTGTTGCTGCGGGCGGGATACATCCGCCGCATTGGGAGCGGCATCTATGTGTATCTCCCGTTTATGTGGCGGGTACTGCAAAAGATTTCTCAGATTGTGCGCGAGGAAATGGACGCAACGGGTGCACAGGAGTGCTTGCTGACGCAGCTTCAGCCTGCGGAGTTGTGGCAAGAGTCTGGCCGATGGGACACCTACACCAAAGCCGAGGGCATTATGTTTGCCCTGGACGATCGCCAGGGACGGCAATTGGGACTCGGCCCCACTCACGAAGAAGTCATCACCGTTGTGGCTCGCGACATGATTCGTTCTTATCGGCAGTTGCCGCTCAACATTTATCAAATTCAGACAAAGTTTCGGGACGAAATTCGGCCTCGATTTGGTCTGATGCGGGGCCGAGAATTCATCATGAAAGATGCCTATTCGTTCCATGCAGAGGATGCGCCCGAAGAGGCCAGTCTAGATGCAACTTATAAGGCGATGTATGACGCCTACTGCAAGATTCTAAAGCGCACAGGCTTGGAGTTTCGGGCCGTAGATGCCGATTCAGGAGCCATTGGCGGTTCGGGCTCGACGGAGTTTATGGTGCTGGCCGAAGCCGGAGAAGACGAAGTTCTTTACACCGAAGATGGAGTGTATGCCGCCAATGTAGAGAAAGCCGTGTCGTTGCCGTCCGATGCAGTGCCCTCGACCTTCGACACCTTCGAGAAACTGGAAACACCAAATACGCCAACGATCGCCACACTGTCCGACTTTCTCAAGTGTTCACCCACCCAAATCGTTAAAAACGTACTCTATCAGGTGACCTACGATAACG
>JAYKJC010000016.1:0-4309 GCA_035285885.1 Leptolyngbyaceae cyanobacterium
CGCATCGTCAGAGGCAAGCCTTTATTGTAGGCAAAAAAGGCAAGTCCCAAGCCCACAAGAGCATACATGCCCCAAGCGTGAAGACCCCAGTGAAAAAAGGTGATCCCCAATGATTGTCGAGCTGCGTCTGTCGTACCAGGCTCGATGGTGCCGATAACAGCAGGCGGAGACTGAAAATGATAAATGGGCTCTGCCACACTCCAAAACAACAACCCAGTTCCCATGCCTGCACTAATGAGCATGGCAACCCAGGCAAACGTTGGAAATTCTGGACGGGCATCCTGTCCGCCGATGCGAATCGTACCGAACTTGCTTAGAGCCAGAATGACAACAGCGATCAAGCAAGCACTGACCGCCAAAATCATGAACCAGCCCATGCCCTCAGCGATGAAGGACTGAACTGCACCGAACGCATTTTCGGCTGGTTCTTTGAAAATTAATGTGACTGCGACAAACAAAAGAATGAGTACTCCAGAGGTGATGAATACCTCTGGATGGAAATCAAAAAACTCTCGAAACCGAAAATTATTGTCGCTAAGGGCGCGTTGACCCTGATGTGAGCGCGATCGCCCATTACCTGAATCTTGATTTGTCATGTAAGCTTTTCACTCCCTAATTCATAACGTTGAGATAGTGACAAAATCCTTGACAGAAAACTCGTGTCTGTTCTCACAACTGCCACTCTCCAAACCTCTACCGCTTAGGCAAAAGCTCGGTGACAGTCTACCGTTCACAGCAGCAATATACTCAAACCTTTTGGCAATCTTAAAAGTCTCAATACGGAGACCTAACCTGCGACCGCACGTGTGCGTTTATTACAGTTCATAAAGCAGTCACTCGATTGTGAGGAGCGCTTTTTAAATGGGTTAGGAATAAAACTTTCTCAAGTAAGAAAACTCACTACAAGTAAGACGGCTTACGCATTCGTCATTCAAATACGTTGACTTATTTAGTGACATTAGAGACAGAATCAACTTAATTCTGTCTCGCTCTATACAGTTGTCACTACAAGTTGGAAAACTCATCAAACAATAACGAGCTGATGGACGAGTTAAACCCAATAAAGGCTTATAAGTTGCTCCATTTATCGGCTCTGTTAGAAACTCATGGTTCCATGAACAAAAATCATAGAACAAAAATCAAAAAATGTTTCGTGGACTACATATTTTTGAGAAATAAGCCAATAATCTTCTTATTCAAGACTTGTAATGACAAGTTAAATTTTAGATTGAAAGGTTCTAAAAATCATGTGAATAAAGGATTTTTATGAATGAGGCGAGGGGAGTTGATCGAATTTATTGCTTCTGTTCGCTTCTAATTTAGTTGTTATTACATGTTTGAGTTTTGCTTTGTTTGGCGTTCCTGGGATGAACTAAATTTCCCGATATTTATTTTTGAGAGGCATCTATGACGCAGAGCAACGTTCTGGGCTCTACAACAGAGAATTACACTGAGCAAGAGCAACAGATTATTCCCTCATTTGATAAAAAAAGCCGTTTGGCGCTGCCAAAATGGGCATCTGAATTAACAGGTGGCCTTTGGGCAGAAGCCTATACCCATCCAGACTTTTTGGAGTTAGAGCGGCAGACTCTCTTTACGAAGTATTGGATTTGCGTGGGGCTAGCCAGTGATGTCTCTCAGCCGGGTGACTTGCGTCCTGTGGATGTCGCTGGAATGCCGCTTGTGCTGGTGCGCGATCGCCAGGGAACTCTCCGTGCTTTCCATAACATCTGTAGTCACCGGGGACTGGAACTGGTAGACCAACCCTGTCACGGGAAAGGGATGATCCGCTGTCCCTATCACTCGTGGACGTATGGACTGGATGGTGCGCTCAAGTCCACTCCTCACTTTGGGGGGTACTATAAAGACTCCTATGAGGGGTTCGATCGAGCCGCGAAAGGACTTCGAGCCGTTCGCTGTGAGCAGTGGCTAGATATGGTATTCGTTAACTTATCGGGTGATGCACCACCCTTAGATGAGTATCTGAAGCCGATTACCGACCGATGGGCTGACTACGACTTGAGTCTGCTGCGCCGGGGGCGAGAATCAACCGTTGAATGTAATGCTAACTGGAAGCTGGCTGTCGAGAATTTTTCTGAAAGCTATCACCTCGCATGGGTACATCCGACCCTCAATAGTTTGTCTCGCATGGAAGACCATTTCTGGTTTGACGTAGGCGAAACCCATGTGGGACAGGGGAGCCTGAAATACTACTCGGGAGAATTGGCCGGGAAGCGGTTGCCCACCTTCCCTAACCTGGAAGCGACAGAGCGCACGACTGTCGCTGAGTATGTTTCGGTCTTTCCTAACCTGATGCTTGGTGTTCACCCTGACTATTTTCTGGTGTTTATGGTCAATCCCCTCAGCCCCGATCGCTCCCTGGAGCGGATGATATTTTACTTTGTGGGGGATGAGGCCATGACCGAAGACAATGCACCCCTGCGTGATGTCCCCGTCGATCTGTGGATTGCCACCAATGACGAAGATATCGAGGTCATTGAACGGATGCAGAAAGGACGGCGATCGCCCGCCTTTGATGGAGGATGCTTTTCCCCCGCATTGGAAAACACCGTCAAACAATTCCAAAATCTTATCTTCCGCGCCATCAACGCCTGACACACACTCTCACGGAGACCCTCGCCATGAAATCCACCGCATCTCTCGTCGTTATTGGAGCCGGAATCGTCGGCTGTAGCACCACCTATCACCTCGCCCAAAAGGGCTGGAAAGACATCGTTGTCATCGATCAAGGCCCCCTCTTCTCCACCGGAGGCTCTACCTCCCACGCTCCAGGGCTCGTCTACCAAACCAACTCTTCCAAAACCCTATCCTTACTCGCAAGATACACTGTTGAACTCTACAACCAGCTCGAACTCGACGGTGACCCCGCCTTCTATCAGGTGGGCAGCATTGAAGTTGCCACCACCGACGCCCGTTTGCAAGAGCTGCACCGAAAGCTGGGCTGGGCTAATTCCTGGGGTATTGAGGGCGCGTCCCTGATCACTCCTACGGATGCCAAAGGGATGATTCCGCTCCTGGACGACAGTAAGATTCTCGGTGCCCTCCACGTCACGACTGACGGTATCGCCAAGGCCGTTCGTGCCGCTGAAGCCATGGCTCGCGATGCCATGAACCGAGGTGCCGCCGAATTTCACGGACGCACCGTTGTTACAGATATCGAAGTTGTCAACGGTCAGGTCAAAGCCGTCGTCACCAACCAGGGTCGCATCGAAACCGAGAAGGTTCTCGTCTGTGCAGGCATCTGGGGTCCCCGCATTGGGCGCATGGTCGGTCAGGTCATTCCCCTGACGCCTGTGCAGCACCAGTATGTGAAAACCAGCCCCATTGCAGAACTGGCAGGAACGACGGAGGAAGTCCTCCATCCCATCCTGCGTCATCAGGACAAGTCCATGTACTTCCGGCAGCACGGCGACTGCTATGGCATCGGCTCCTACCAGCATGAACCGCTACTGGTTGACCCCGACGACATTCTCAGCCCAGAGAAAGCTCCGGTCATGCCCTCTGTCAAAGAGTTTACCGAAGAACACTTCAAGCCCGCCTGGGAGTCTACGGTTGAACTGCTCCCCGCGCTCGAAGGTTCCGACTTTCCTTACAAAATCAACGGCATGTTTTCCTTCACCCCGGACAGCCATTCTGTCATTGGCGAATCGCCCAAAGCGAAGGGATTCTGGGTTGCAGAAGCCGTCTGGGTCACCCACGGGGGCGGCGTCGGTAAGGTTGTTTCAGAATTGATGACCACAGGCGTGCCCAGCCTCGATCTGCACGAAGCTGACATTCACCGCTTCCCTGATGTGCTGAAAAGCCGAGACTATATCGTCCGGTCTGGGGCGCAGCAGTATGACGAGGTTTACGACATCATTCATCCCCTCGACCAGCAAACCCACTCTCGTGAATTGCGTGTGAGTCCCTTTTATCTGAGAGAGAAAGAACTGGGTGCCCAGTGCATTTTCGCGGCGGGCTGGGAGCGTCCCCAGTGGTATGAATCCAACGCCAAGTTACTGGAGAAGTACGATATCCCCCCTCGGTCGGGATGGGAGGCTCGCAACTGGTCGCCCATTCAAGCGGCAGAACATCTTGCGACCCGCGAAGCGGTGGGGCTGTATGACCTGACGCCCTTCGCCAAGTTTGAAGTCACGGGGACGGGCGTTGTGGACTACCTTCAAAGCCTCTGTGCTAACGATGTGGATAAGCCTGTGGGCAAGGTCATCTATACGGCCATGCTGGATACCAATGGCGGCATCATGTGTGACCTGACGGTGAGCCGACTGGCCGAAGATAAGTATTGGGT
>JAYKJC010000017.1:0-7108 GCA_035285885.1 Leptolyngbyaceae cyanobacterium
ATTGGTTCAACCGGAGTTTATTCGCCCAACTCGTCAGCTACTTTTCAGTCATCTCTGTGGCGACGATTAGCACGGTGGCGATCGCATCCTACTTCCATGCTCGACAGTCCTTAGAAACTGAGGTGATAAACCGACTGACGGTTGCCGCTCAGCTCAAAAGCTATCAGCTCAATCAATGGGTTGATGACCAACTCCGCGACATTGTGCTGGTCAGTCAAGAATCTGAGATTCAAAGTTCGACAGAAATCTTACTCACGACGAATCCCGATCAACCCGAGTATGCAGACGCCTATGGGGCGATCGCCCAATATGTTGAGCGACTGATCGAAATTAAACCGAACTTGCGCAGCATCCGGATTACGCGAAACAGTGGCTATGTGGTCTTTGCGTCAGACAACCCCACGATCGAAGGAACATACCGCCCGCTGGGCGATCCTGCGACCTATTTTACCCGTGACCGAATCGACAGTGTCGTTCCGAATTTTTACGTTGCTCCCACGACTCAGAAAGCAGCAATTACCTTTGCGACCCCTATTTTGGATGCCCAGGGAACTCGGATGGCTGCACTCGTCGCAGACCTCAACCTGACTCAGGTGGATACCCTGATTCGAGATAACACAGGACTGGGGCAAACCGCAGAAACGTACCTGGTCGGTCGAGCCAAAGGAAGCAATATTTTCATCTCTAAGCAAGACGCTAATACTGAAGATCTTGAAGATCCTGAAGAAAATGAAGACATCGTAAGTAGTGAGGGCATTGATCGGTCACTGAATCAGCAGAGTGGATTCGGCAACTACACAAATTACGCGGATGTTCCCGTGGTTGGGGTCTATCGCTGGCTCCCAGAACAGAACCTGGCGATCCTTGCTGAAATTAGTCAGGCCACAGCCTTTGCCCCCGCCCAACAGCTTGCTAAAAACATTCTGCTCATTGGCTTCTTGGCGACGGGTTTTGTCCTGATAGCGATTTATTTGATTTCGCGACGGGTGACTCGTCCCATCTTAACCATTAGTCACGCTGCTACTCGCTTAGCCAATGGAGACTTGACTCAAACTGTGCCAGTCGTCACCCATGATGAAGTGGGTAGACTGGCTCAAACCTTTAATCGCATGGCCGAACAGCTCAAAACGTCGTTTGCAACCCTGGAGCATCGCGTCACTGAGCGCACCGCAGAACTTGAGCAAGCCAAACAACAGGCAGACGCCGCCAACCAGGCTAAAAGCGAATTTCTCGCCAATATGAGCCATGAACTTCGGACTCCGCTGAATGGTATCCTTGGCTATGCGCAAATCTTGGCTCGTTCTGAAATACTCCCGACTAAAACCCATGAGGGCATCGCGATCATTCATCAATGTGGAACTCACTTGTTGACGCTGATTAACGATATTTTGGACTTTTCCAAGATTGAGGCGCGTAAGTTAGAGCTATCCCCTGAACCTCTCCATCTTCCCTCGCTGCTGCAAAGCGTAGTTGAAATTTGTAATGTTAAAGCTCAACAGAAAAGACTTGAGTTCATCTACGCTCCCAGTTCACGGTTGCCAGAGGGTATCAAAATCGATGGCAAGCGGCTCAGGCAAGTGCTGATCAATTTGTTGGGCAATGCGGTGAAGTTTACCGATGCTGGGTCGGTGTCCTTTAGTGTTGATGTGTTGGATCTTTCGGAAACCCACGGGTCTTTCCTCTTTAACATCATGGATACGGGGGTGGGCATTGCTAAAGATGATGTCAGTAAGCTGTTTGATGCGTTTGAGCAGGTGGGCGATCGCCAACGACAATCAGAGGGCACCGGACTGGGGCTTGCCATTAGCCAACGCATCGTCCAGATGATGGGAAGTACCATCGAAGTCACCAGTCAGCCTGGAGTAGGGAGCGAGTTTTTCTTCAGCTTAACTGTGCCTTTAGCAGAAGACTGGGCAACGTCTCAAGAGCAATTCACCCCTGATCAGCGGATTATAGGGTATGAAATCGTTGGCAACTCTTCGATGAAGAGTCGCTATACTATCTTAGTCATTGATGATCGGTGGGAAAACCGAGCCGTTATCATGAATCTACTGACTCCGCTGGGGTTTACCGTCATCGAAGCAGAAAACGGACAGGTCGGGCTAGACCTGCTCCGTTCCCAACAGATTGATCTGATCATCGTTGACCTGGTGATGCCTGTTATGGATGGGTTTGAGTTTCTCCATCATGTTCGAAAGACGAAAGATTTGAACCATTACAGCATCATTGTTTCGTCTGCTTCAGTTTCTCAAGACCACCAAACCACGGCGTTAGAAGCTGGAGGAAATGACTTTTTAGCCAAGCCCGTGGACGTCAAGGAACTATTTCAGCTCCTGGAAACCTATTTAAGTTTGCAGTGGATATATGATGAAAAGCTTTGTTCCTCTAACGTAGAGCCACTGAGTAAAGAGGTTGTGTTACCTCCCCGGCAAACGCTTGAGCTACTTTTCAATCTTGCTCAACGCGACAACATTCTCCAACTTCGAGACGAACTTGAGCACCTGATGACGCTCGATCAAGTCTATGCTTCCTTTGCTGAACCCATTTTGCAGCTCGCCAAACAGTTTCAAGCTGAAGCCATCGAAGAAGTGTTGCAGCAGTATTTAGCAGAGGTCTAGTTTATGCAGGAGAGCGCTGAAATTCTAGCCGTTGACGACACGCCAGCGAACCTGGAAGTCATTACCGAAACACTATCGGCTGCGGGCTACACCGTCGCTGCAACGACCAGTGGCGAACGAGCCCTCAAGCGACTACAAACCTATGTTCCTGACTTGATCTTACTCGATGTGCAAATGCCGGGGATGGACGGGTTTGAGACCTGTCGGCAGATTCGAGCGAATCCGTCTCTCGTTCACGTCCCCATTATTTTTGTCACAGCATTTTCAGATACCGCCAATATCGTGAGAGGGTTTTCGATGGGGGGCATTGATTATATTTGTAAGCCTTTTCAAGAATCAGAACTTCTCGCTCGGGTCAACACTCATCTCCAGCTTAAGCGCATGAACGAAACTCTGGAGAAACAAGTATCTGAACGCACTCGGGAATTGGAAGACGCACTGGAGCAGTTGAAGCAATCTCAGATTCAACTGGTTCAGCAGGAGAAGATGACAACCTTGGGCAGTCTTGTCGCAGGCATTGCCCATGAACTCAATAATCCTGTTGGCTTTTTGACTGGAAATATTGAAGTCGCTAAAGAATATGCTCAAAACTTACTGGATCTGATTCAGCTCTTGCTTGAAAAAGCTTCGCCACCTGACGAAGAAGTGAGTCAAAAAATTAAAGCGATTGATCTGGAGTTTGTGCGTCAAGATCTGCCTCAATTATTGGATTCGATGAACCTGGGGATCGATCGCATCTATGAAATTAGCAATAGTCTACGAACCTTTTCACGATCAGATAAGACAACAAAATCTCTCTTTGATCTCCATGACGGGCTTGACAGCACCTTGTTAATTTTGCGTCATCGCCTTAAAGCGGATGGCGATCGCCCTGCCATTGGAGTCATGAAATACTACGGAGATATTCCCCACCTCTCATGTTTTCCGGGGCAAATCAATCAGGTGTTTATGAATATTCTCGCCAATGCCATTGATGCCCTTGAAGACCAATTTGCTGCCACACCTGCCGATAAGATGCCGCTGCTTGCTCCTCAGATTACGATTCGAACAACGGCAATTGATAGGACTGTGTCCATCCATTTCCAAGACAACGGCGTGGGGATGTCAGACGCGACTCAACAGAAAATTTTCGACTATCTATATACAACCAAAACCGTTGGCAAAGGCACAGGGCTGGGATTGGCGATCGCCAAACAAATTGTGACCGAAGTCCACGGGGGAACCATCAGCGTTCAATCGGAGTTGGGAAAAGGCACAGAGTTTTGCATTCAACTGCCCTTCGAAGCAGAGAATTAATGGGGATTTTGTGTATGAACGGGTCTTCTATCGACTCATCCACAAAATTCTGAACACCCTTCAATTGCCCGGAAGCGTCAACCCGTCATGCCTTTGACCGGGGACAATCACGGAGAAATGTGTCTTTAGTTACATAAATGACCTCGCAAAAACAATATCGCCTCATGAAAAACACGGAACCTTTTTGTGAGGATGGGGTCTTATGAAGCAACAACAAAATTATGTTGCGCTTCTAGAGACCCCAATACGGATTTATCTGTTTATAGCTAAGGATATACCCCTACCCAATTAAGTATATGTACTGGGAATCGTAGTATTGATGTCCCGCTGGTTTCAGGTGCCTCTCTACCGAATCTCGTGTGTTAATTCCAAATCGAGTTCGTAGAGGATAGTTTGATGGTTCATACCGCTCCTTCAATAACATCTGGGCACTTAGATTTACGTGCCCCGTCCCTTGCCCAAATTCGTAAAGGAATTAAAATCGATTCCTTCCGAATCTTGTCCCTGCTCAGTTCAGATTGCTTTGCTCTGGCCTTAACCTGGCAACTCATCCATCAATTCAGTCAAACTGAATCTTACTTGGGAGTTGCCCATCATGATGTGCTAGGAGCATCGATTGTTCTGGCGATTCATATCTGGTTTATTACGGCTCATGGACTATATGGCGCAGATGGTCGCCGCCGCCAATATGGTGCTGCCATCAAGGCGATCGCCCTAGCGCATCTTTCGGTGGTGCTGTTAGCCTTTGTAGCTCAGCCAGAGACGGTGGTTCAGCCGACGCTGTTTGCCACCGGATTGGGCGTCAGCGCTATTCTTGTCTGTAGTGGGCGATGGATAATTGACCGGGCGATCGCCCGCATCCGTCAGTCAGGGACTGCACGCTATTCCAGTCTCCTCATTTGCACGGCTGACACCGTTGAACAATCGACAAAAGCACTAAAACGCCATAGCCGTTATCAAATCGTCGGCTGGACAGATGCCAACATCATCGTCAATGGCGACGGCTGGGAAACAACCCTCTCCCGCATTACCCAGCTCGGCATTTCTGAAGTCTTCCTATGTTCATCGGTCAAAATTGAGAATCCCCTGTTCCTATACTGGAGCTTGCGGAACGCAGGCATCACCCTGCACATCTTACCTGCCGAAATGAATGTGTCCGTCCGTCGATTTGAAATCTCCCGACCCGGACGGTTCCCCAGTGTTACCTTTGCCCCTCCTTTAATTGCTGGTAGCGACTTCTGGATCAAGCGAACCTTCGATTTCTGCGCAGCGCTGATCCTGTTGGTGCTTCTCTCACCTATCTTGGGGCTCATTGCTCTCCTCATCAAGCTCGACTCTCCCGGCCCCGTGTTCTTCAAGCAGACCCGCATGGGACTCAAAAACCAGGAATTCAAAGCCTGGAAGTTTCGCACCATGGTCGCCAATGCTGAACAACTCCAGAAGAAACTTGAAGCCCAAAATGAAACGGACGGTGTCCTTTTCAAGATGAAGGCTGACCCCCGCATCACTCGCGTCGGTGGCTTTTTACGGCAATACAGCCTGGATGAGTTGCCTCAACTGTTCAACGTTCTCTTCGGAGAAATGAGTCTGGTGGGGCCTCGTCCGTTGCCCATGCGAGACATTGAGAAATTTTCTAGCCACCACTTCATTCGCCATGAGGTGCTGCCGGGAATTACAGGACTTTGGCAGGTATCGGGACGGTCTGACATCGTGAACTTTGAGGATGTCGTCCGCCTGGATCTGAGCTACATCGAAAACTGGTCTCTCTGGCTGGATCTGAAAATCTTGTTTCACACGGTGCGCGTTGTTCTCCAGAAAACCGGAGCGTACTAACAGCTTCTCAAGATCCCTGGGTTCTTTGCCCCAAAACGACGAGTGAGTTCATGCACGGAGAGAACCCAGGGATCTGCACCACGAACAGCCTCTCAAGATCCCTGGGTTCTTTGCCCCAAAACGACGAGTGAGTTCATGCACGGGGAGAACCCAGGGATCTGCACCACGAACAGCCTCTCAAGATCCCTGGGTTCTTTGCCCCAGAATGACGAGTGAATTCATTCACGGGGAGAACCCAGGGATCTGCACCACGAACAGCCTGTCAATGGAGATGCCTCAAATTTTGGACAGTTTCCTGTTTTCCAAAATGCGTATAGAAGAACCAAATAACTAGAAGAACCAAATAACTAGAAGAACTCAATATAAAGGTTTGCAACCGCGTTAACCACAAAAACAGGTGTGTGAGGCGCAGCAGCCCCACACACCTGTACGTCATCAACGCGTATAGCGCTCTGACCGATACCCAAGGACTCAGCTATGACCATTTCCTCCAGCACGACCGTCTCAACCTCAAATGTAGGGCTCGCTTCTATTATTCATGTTCCCCAGCCCCACATTCCTCAAGGGACTCCCCCTCAGCCCCATAAACGTCGTTCGGCCCAGCCCGCCTCTCCCCAGAATCATCCCTCCAGGCACAGTCAACCTCAGCACAGTCAACTTCGCACCGAGGCATCGGTTGATGCAGGTGAAAACCTCACGCCTGCGACGGTTGATATCCGCGATGAAATGGTCGAGCGGTTCCGCCGATACTACCAGCGGTTTGTGGGTTATCCGGCAACTGATTTTCAACTTCCGGCCAATACCTCCGTTCGATATTCGCTGCTGCAACATACGGGCATCCACTTCTGGGACACGCCTACGTTCAAAGCCAGCGTTGCCGGGTTTGGGGGCGTGATGACGACCCTGTCGGTTGGGTTCCTGTTGTCTGACCATGCGCCCAATCTCCTGAAAGCCGATCCCCTGAGCTATACCTTGCCCAACACCTCAACCAGTCGCTCAGTCAGTGTCGGAGGTGCGCGGGAGCAGGTCGATCCCATTGCGCTGGATACCCATCACCTGACGCTGAGCGATCGCCCAGAGACGATTCCCAACCTGGAGTTTTCTCAGACTGCGCCAGCGCTTGAAAATATTGAATCCCTCATGAGTGAGATTGAGATGGTGCCCATTGAAGATTTACCCGTCATTTCTTTAGATTCATTGTCGGAGCGACGATTTGACGTTCAGCCCCAGGCAGACGCACCCACTCAAGCACCTGCTCAGCGACTTGAAAGCAGTGACGCTGAGGCGGTAGCGGCTGAATTACCCAACGCTAGCCCTCGGGCGATCGCCCCTGTCCCCCTCCAACCTCCGGCGATCGCCTT
>JAYKJC010000018.1:0-2812 GCA_035285885.1 Leptolyngbyaceae cyanobacterium
TTGAAGAACTGGCTGAAACTCTGGAACAGACTCAGGCAGAATTGAATCAAGCTCAAGCCGAGCGCGAACGCGCCTTTGCTAAGCTTCGCGAACTGGGCATTGATCCGACAACACTTTAAGTCGACGCTTGCGCAGTTGAGACGATGCTTGCGCAGTTGAGACGACGCTTGCGCAGTTGAGACAATGTTTGCGCATTTCCAATACGCACTTTAAAGAAACACTTGAACAACACTTAAACACTAGAGTGACAGTTTAGAGCAACCTTTTCCAACCCCATCGGTCTAACTCCATCTGCATAGAGTGATGCCGGATAAATTATGTCGAGAGAAAGACGAAATTAACCACGCACTGTCATAAGGTCTTGACAGAAAGTTAGGAGAATAGAGTCTATGCAATCCGATGAAAAAGTCACGGCAACAACCGATCAATCTGTTGTTGATGAAGTAGGCAATCATCTTGGAGATCTGGGTTCAGTAACACCCAATTCCAATGGCGATTCTTCTGTATCTGAGACGATTCAAGACGTAAAGAATACCGTCACCGAGCCTATTCCAGGTACCCCTGAAACCGAGTCTCAAGTCGCAGTTGATCCAATTGTGGTTAAGGATCGGCTTGAGAAGGGCGAGCCTGCTTTGACGATCATTGACATTCGCGATCGCACTCAGTTCAACGCAGAGCGCATTACCGGAGCTGTTTCAATGCCAATGTCACAGCTCGTGCAGAAAGCCGAGTCCTCACTGGCAAAAGTTCGTGATATTTACCTCTACGGTGAGTCAGATACTGCGACTGCCGAGGCTGCCAAGAAGCTCCGAGCCGCAGGCTTCAGCAATGTAGCTGAAATCAAAGGCAACCTAAGTGCATGGAAAGCGCTTGGAGCTCCAGTCGAAGGGGCCGCAGCGTAGTCTTTGAAACCTTCCTCCCTGGAAAGCAGGTTCCAAGGAAGCAATGCTTCCTTGGAACCTTTTTTATGGCGCTATGCGCTCTGGTTAAATACGGATGTGTAACGCTATAAACATTAGCCAAAAGGCGAATAGGACATCGGCGATCGCCCCACTACAATACAAAGGCACATTCAGAGGCGATCGCCTTAATTTTGGAACACTTCGACCCAAGATGTCCTTTCAAAGGCAGTAACCATGCAGCTTCACAGCTCGAAGCCAGCTTCATCTGATTCCACCCCGGATTCTGCACTGAAAGAACCGTTGCAGAGTGATGGGCTACGAGTGTATGGGCGATCGCCCTTTCTTACCCCTCAAAATCATTATTGCAGCGAGAGCCACACTCTCCCCCAGCATCTTTCTCAACCCCTTCCTCATCAGCTTGCCAAAGCCAACCGATTTGGTCATCATCTGGGAAATTTTCAGACGTATTCTCAGGTCGGTTACGGCACCAAAGATGGAGTAAGCAGCACTGAAAAAAGACACGTTGAAGGGTACCGATGGCCCCTTCAACGCCATGCCGATCGCTCTGCACAAGACAGTCATCCCAGAGTCATCGAGCGTTCCCCTATTCAAACCAGCAACCAACCCGTTCAGTTTATTTTTGGGTGGGTGCTCCGCAAGATGGTGAAAAAAACAATGAGATCCCTATTTCCAAAACGGAGATAGGGGCAAAGCACAACTTTGCCCCTATTTCACAACAGTGAACTCCCTCATTAAACTCTCGTTTCTTCATTGCAAATTGAAGAAGATTGCCAAGGCATGGCATGCAGCAATGCAAGAGTTCGTGAAACCAAAACCATGTTGGGAAACAACATCTCCTCATTCAAGCAGGTCGTGATACTAGACAGACGTTTCGGTATCCCGTTGTTGTTGAGATTCGATCGTTTCAATCGCGGCATTTACGGCAGCAAGGCGAGTCTCCAGGGAATCTTTCACCCAGCGTAGAAACCGCAGACGCTGCTCTCGATAATCTTGAGGGGTCTGATGACTGCACCCCATCGGCTGACACCAAGGAAAAAACATAGCAACAGTCACTCCTTTTAGAAGGCGTTTGAAAAGTAGCAAGGCCCTCAAAATCACTACTCTATCAATCCGTAAATAGGCTTGATAGTTTTTTTAAGGGCAATGCGATGATCATACTCCATTGATTTGACTGATGACCAATGGGTTATTGGCTCCCCTTAATGCCTCTAACGAAGCCTGATGTACGACCCCGAACTACAGATATGCGAGAAGTGGTCGCCCAAAAAGGTTAAAGGCCAAAAGCAAAACGTGGTGATGGACACGATGGGGTTAGTGTTAATGGTGGTGGTCACCGCAGCGAGTCTACCTGAGCAGGATAGTGCACGAAAGGTTTTGGAATAAATGCACCAAGTTCGCCACTGGGCCACCCGTCTGTGTGTCATTTGGGTCAATGGGGGATATAGCGGTGACGATAGCTATTGATAACTGCAATGAGTTTTCAAAAGCCAAGTTTTCTACACTTATGAATCGTGTTTCTATCTGGCATCTCCTCCGGCACCTGATCCGCTATGCCCAACGGCTCTACTGGTTGGACACCCTCCTCTAGCTCATCGTCACCGGACTCCCTGCCATCCCAGGTATTCTCATCCGTGAGTTCTTCAACACCCTGACGGATCAAACCTCGTTTACCTTATCTCCCTGGGCGTGGATTGCGCTCTTCCTCGCCATCGGCCTGGCTCGCATCACTGCCATCTTTGCCGGACGGATCACCAAAACTCAGCACGCTTCACTATGAGCGCTCTGGTGCGCCATAACTTACTCAAAGGGCTGATGCAGTGCCCCGGTGCGGAACCGCTGACCATCGGCGCATCTCGCCACCCCGTTTCTCCCGGTGCGGTGATCAGTTT
>JAYKJC010000019.1:0-3629 GCA_035285885.1 Leptolyngbyaceae cyanobacterium
GCCTGAATCATTTTGTCGAGCGATCGCCCTCGCGCAATCAACAGATCGTTGATGACAAATAGATTGCTGCGCCCCCGCAAGCTTGATTTTGGTTTACGCGCACCGGGGGCGATCGCCCGAATCAGTCCGTATTCTCGCGTCAAGATGGTCAGGAGGCGATCGCTTTCTCCCATCGGAACACTTTTCAGATTAATTCCCGTCGCCTTATACGTTCCACCCATGAACGAACTCGCGTGTTAATTCTCGTGGGTCAACCCCATCGTTACCAGTTTGATTGTATGCATAAACCTTGAATGTCGGAGCGGAGACCAGAGCGCGAGAATTGATGATTACTCCCCCGTATGGAGTTGCTCAAGCTGACGAACCAGGTCTGCTCCCCTTGATGTGCCTAAGCGAGTCGCCCCCGCCAAGATGAGGTTAGCGGCTTGTTCAATGGTTTTAATGCCTCCAGACGCTTTGATGCCCAGGCGATCGCGCGTCAATTCTTTTAACAATGCAACATCCTCAACCGTGGCCCCGCCAGCCCATCCGGTGCTGGTTTTGAGAAATTGCACCCCAGCATCCATACAAATTTCAGCAGCGAGCTTTTTTTCAGCCGGAGTCAGCAGCGACATCTCCAAAATGGCTTTGACCACTTGCCCCGTAGACTCACAAATCTCAGCGATCTCTCGATGAAGTTCATCGGTTCTTCCTTCCCGGAGCCAACCGAGATTGATCACCACATCCAGTTCAGTTGCGCCATTTTCGGCAGCTTCTTCCGCTTCATATCGTTTGACGGTGGACGTTGTCGCCCCCGACGGAAAGCCAATCACCGCACAGACTTGAGGTGAGCGATTGTGGAGCAGTTCTACCGCTTTACGAACATGGGTTGGATAGACACACACGGCCGGAAACTGATAGCGATCTGCGTCCTGGCAGCACTGCACCAGTTGTTCTGTCGTTGCGAGCGGATTCAGCAATGCCTGGTCAATAAATTCTGCAATATTAATCTGCTCAATGTTGGATGAAGCTGCCATCTCCAAAGCCTCTTTTCCAAAATCTCTTTAAACCTAATCCAAAAACTTAATCCAACCTTTGGAACTCCAGTTCTCCCCATCGGCAAGGCATAAAAACTAAAACTGGGGCACCGACTTTCCTGCGAGAACCCCAGTCACCAACACGTTAGATCTCAGGCGATACCCAAAGCAATTAGCGCTCGCGCCTGTCGCGGTCTCGGCGTCGGCGATCGCGCCACTCAACGGCAGTGAGGTAGGCAATTCCCCCCGTCACCAACACCATGAGCACCAACGCTAAGGTTGCTGTCACACTAAAGAAAGAAATATCGATACTCATCGATTTTGATTAGAAACTCGACTCAGCGACTCGATTCAACGATTTAGCTTCACGTGAAGAGGTGTTGACAGGCGACACAAACGGACAACACCCAACCCTGAAAAAAAGCCGCACCTAAAAACCGTTGCGACCCCAAACCACCATCGAAATAGAGAATGTAAATACAACGAGAAGTGAAACCCAACCCAGCGTCAAAATATCCATAGGACTAATGTCAAACGTTCAATATCCATGATTACAATGCCTCATCATCATAATCTAAAGTGGGTCGCTAATCGTTGAGGCCACCCCAGTTGAAGTTACAGAAATGTAATATATATTTCCTATTTTCAATACTGAATCCTTGCCTACAATGGGTTGATGAATAGGATGAATACAATATTGCTAGGTCGTTTCTTGATATTGTTAGGGTATCGAGCGGTCAACACGCAACCTGCAAGCAAGAAGTTGTGTTCAAGCCTCCACTGAGTGAACTGCTCAGGCCGTGATTCGTCACTTCAGTTCGTCACTACAGTGTTTCAATGCCAGATGTTGAGATCCATTTAGCTTAAGAATCTTAGGTTTCTGGGTGGGAACCTTAAGATTTCAAGCTGGATTGGGTTAGGCCGATTGGCAAGATAACTCATTGCTGCCGAGGAGAGTTATCCTTAGGCGTCCGTCATATTTAATCATATTTAGCAAGGGATCTAGAGGTTGTTTGTTATGGCAAATGAGGATCATCTCTCTCGTCTAAAGGAAGGAGTTGACGTTTGGAATCAATGGAGAGAGGCCGAGCCAGATACCATCCCTGATTTATCTGATGCTGAGCTGAATCAAAAATCTCTCAACGGGATTAACCTGAGTTCTGCAAACCTTGATCGCATCTCGCTGATTGGGGCAGATCTGGATTTTGCAAACTTATCGAAAGCAAGCCTGGTTGAGGCAAATCTCAGCGGCGTTGATTTGAAAGATGCGGATTTGAGTGACGCCAACCTCTCCCGTGCGAATTTGCTGGGCACCTATCTGAGTGGCGCAAATTTCACAGAAGCATGTCTGATTGAAGCAACCTTGAAGCGATCTGACCTCACTGGAGCCGATCTGACGAATGCTAGCTTAGTCCGAGCAATCTTAATTGGGACAGATTTGAATCGAGCCGATCTGACGGGAGCCGATTTAACGGAAGCAGACTTAAGTCGATCAGACTTGGGACGCGCAAAGCTAAGCGGTGCTGATTTTACCGGAGCAATTCTCAATGAAGCACGGCTGATTGGGGCGGAGCTGAACGGCGCAGATTTAACGAATGTTGACCTCCGTGGCGCACGGCTAAACCGCGCCAATTTGAGCAATACGTTACTCATTGGGGCATGGTTCAGCGGCACAAATCTCCTAGGGGCGAAGCTGGTCAGCGCGACGCTGAGCGGCTTAAACCTCAGAGACACAAACCTGAGTGGAGCCAACCTGACGGATGCCAATCTCCGTGGGGCGAATCTTGGAGAAGCCAATCTTAGCAATGCTACGATGCCCGATGGAACGATTCGCGATTAGAACGAGTTGATTAGATGACTAAACCACTATGCTGAATCAGGTTCAACGGCTACTATTTGTTCGCAAGGTGCCGTTATTTGAAGAGCTTCGGGATGACTTCCTCATCCGGTTAGCATCCGTTATGGAAGAACTGGATTTTCCTCAGAATCACACGATTTTTCGACAGGGTGAGAAAGGGGAGTCCCTCTACATTGTCGTGTCTGGAAGTGTCGCAGTTCACATTGGCGATCGCACCATTGTTGAACTTGGGTCAGGCAGTTGTTTTGGTGAGATGGCGGTGATTGATGCTGAACCTCGATCGGCTTCGGTGACCACACTCGAACGCTGTGAATGTTTATTGCTCACTCAGCAACAGTTGTATGAGGCCATTGACGAGATGCCCAACATCGCCGTGAACGTCATTCGGCTCTTGTCACGTCGCATCCGGACGCTGAACCAGTCCTTAAACGAGGTCAAAGAGCAACACAAGGCAGTGGAGAGCTTGGACGAGGCCAAAGATTCTGAACTCACCCCTCAGCCTCAGCTCGCCGCATCTTCAGCTAGCAGATACACTGAAATTAATGGCTACACTGAATCTAATGGCTACACAGACGTTTCTCCAGTAACCGTTCCATGGGGATAAATGAAGCAATTAGATTTCCCCTCCAGGTCAGCAATTCTTATTATGGAAATTCAGGGAGCAAAACGGTCGCCGCAAGCGACCGTTTTGCTCCCTGAACCGATACACGTGAGCGCCGATAGGGCGCGAAGTTTTTCAAAATGAGAATTACTGC
>JAYKJC010000020.1:0-12902 GCA_035285885.1 Leptolyngbyaceae cyanobacterium
AGGTCAGCAATTCTTATTATGGAAATTCAGGGAGCAAAACGGTCGCCGCAAGCGACCGTTTTGCTCCCTGAACCGATACACGTGAGCGCCGATAGGGCGCGAAGTTTTTCAAAATGAGAATTACTGCCTCTAGGTGGTTGGCTCATGACTGGCTCATGACTGGGGTACCATTACCTCTGGTTAACCATTACCTGCTGAAGATTATTGAAGGAGTTCATTGTGCCCATTGAACGCATCTCACCAGGGCCGGGACAGGAATCTGTTTGGGATTACCCCCGTCCGCCCCGTTTAGAAGATTCAAGTCAGCACATTCAGATTGTGTTGGAGGGCGTTGTTCTAGCAGACACAACATCCGCGAAACGAGTGCTCGAAACCAGCCATCCTCCGGTCTACTACATCCCTCCGGCAGATGTGCAGATGCAACATTTCACGAAAACTCCACGGGCAACCTATTGCGAATGGAAAGGGCAGGCAGCGTATTTCACCATTCAGGTGGGCGATCGCCAGCTACCGAATGCCGCCTGGTACTACCCCAATCCCACGCCCGCGTTCACCGATATCAAAGACTACATCGCGGTGTATCCCAGCAAAATGGATGCCTGCTATGTCGATGGAGAGCAAGTTCAAGCTCAAGCCGGTGATTTTTATGGCGGATGGATTACCTCCAACATCGTTGGCCCCTTCAAAGGGGGGGCAGGAACGTGGGGATGGTAGACCATTCGCTTGCGCCGTGGCGATCGCCCCTTTCCCGCGCTCTACACCGCAATCGATCGCTTCCCTATGCCCGTTACTTTCAGCTCGCAACCGTACAGTCAGACGGCAAGCCTCGCAATCGAACCGTCGTCTTTCGGGGCTTCTCAGATGAGGGTCAGATCCAGATTGTGACGGATCAACGCAGTGAGAAAATCGAGCACATTCACCATCAGCCCTGGGGAGAAATCTGCTGGTATTTTCCGAAAACCCGCGAACAATTCCGAATTGCAGGGGCGATCGCACTAATCAGCCACACCTCGACGCAGGACAATGACCAAGCTCTGCGCCATCAGATCTGGCATGATCTGTCAGATAACGCACGCCAACAGTTTGCGTGGCCTTTTCCCAGACATCCGCGATCAGACGCATCCGACTTTGACATCGAGCCTCCGTCTCCGGATGCTCCACTGCTTCACTTCTCCGTTCTCCTGCTAGCCCCTCATTCTGTGGATCACCTAGAACTGAAAGGCAATCCTCAAGATCGACATGTGTATGAACTCAGCTCAGCACATGAATGGAAGACTCGGGCAGTTAATCCCTGAGCGCCAAATTGGCTCATTAGAACAGCACCAAGTAAGGCATCTCTATTTGCTAAAGTCAATTCATCACGAGTGTTGAATAGCCGTTATTCTCTTCACCAACATGACGACCCATCCTTCTCCGTCAACTCATCCTCCGACTTCAACGTCCTCTCCAGCGCACGCCCCATCACCCTCGGCGACTGAATCGGTTCCCCCAAGCCTACCGTCAGGCCATCTGAAGGGCGTCCACCACATTGCCCTTCATGTGACCGATCTCAACGCCTCGCGACATTTCTATGGTCGAGTCTTGGGCTTACACGAACTCGTTGGCGATGAGGTTCCATCGACGCTCAAATCTCTGTTTCTCAACGGAGAAATTGCAAATTTTCGTCTGCCCGACGGGACAATCCTGGATTTGTTTAGCAAACCCAACCATCATCCGCCTCATCCCGATCCGGCTCAAGAATTCACGCGTTTTGGGCATCTCGCCTTTGAGATTGCCCCAGAGCTATTTGATGAAGCAGTCCGGGTGCTGCACGAGCATCACATCCCCATTGATCACGGACCCGTCAGCCGCCCGACCGGACGAGGGATTTATTTCTACGATCCAGACGGTGTGCTGTTAGAAATCCGGTGCGATCCTTCCTAAAAAAAAGAGGGCCTCAAAAAAAGAGGGTCTTAGATGAACTGAGCACATCCAAAAACCCTCCTTGTTCTTAAAGCTTGAGAAGTTTGACAAGTCCTATGCCAATCGTAAGATTAAAACAAACTGGTCATCAGAAATCCAGGCGGAGGCATATACAATCCAATTTCAAACAGGTCTCGTGCTCCGGTGAATCCCTGCCCAATGAAAAGCAGCGTTGCCACCATATTTAGAAACGCATGGGCACGCCGCCACCGCTTCTCTTTATCTTGGTAAATGTCAGGCACGACAGCGAGGGACAGAATCATCAGCAAAGCCGCTGATATCCCGTAGTAGTAATGGGAGGTGTACCACTCAAATCCTCGCCGAAAAATCTCGGGCTGACACCCAATGAGAACCAGTCCCATGCCTGTTAACGTTGCAAACGTAGCTCGCCACTCTTTGGCCTTCGATTGATAAAGCAGAGCCAATGAACCTCCTGTCAAGACAAACATTGCCGCGACAAAGATAACGCGTCCTGGCTCCTCGGCCCACACATTCCGCTCAATCATCTTGGTGACAACCGGGTGCAACAGCCCAAGCATCGTCAAGATCACGACCGATGCAGCTAACCAACGCCCAAACTGCAAGTGGGTGGGGCCAACCGTTGGGGCAATTTTGCTCTTCTCTTTATTTTCGACCTGCAACCGACGCACCCGCGTTTGCATCGAGAAATACACAACGATTCCAATGAGTGGAAAGACAAACGCAACGGCGATCGCCGGATGAATCAAACCTGTAAATTCTTCGATACCCATGGATATATCTCAGCACTGCTTGCGACAAGAAAATGATGACGAATCTTTCTAAAGGCCACGAATCAAGAACGCTCCATATCATCTAAACCAGAATTCAGAGATAATCAGCCCTTCAGGGAGCATTCTAATTGTGAAGGCTTGAATCTATTCGCCAAGCTCTGACATGGTGCAAACCATACGCTGTTTCACTCAGAGGTGTCAGCTACTGAGAACACAATATCTTGCTCTCGTTAGATCAAAATGAATTTTTTCTGAGAAGGTGGCCTGGAATCGCTAAATTCACTTCCACGTCAATTCGCCTTTAGTCTAAAACAGGACTCTAGTATTCATAGATAATGGGTGAAATGAAATATAGGAGTAGGGAAGAGTTTAGCCTGACATTGCCCTATGTTCCTTCTATTTCATCAGAATTACTATCTTTTAGTCTAGGAATTCTTCCGTTTAATCTAAGATGCATGCTCTCTTCGTCTAGAATCTTAGATTCTTAAGTCTATTTTTCCAAAGATTATGCTCGATTAAAGTCTAAAAGAACAACACTTCAACTCATTTCAGAACCAGGAAACTAAGAGAGAGGACATCATTTCAATCATGACGGTGATTATGCTCTTTCAATTCATGCTGAGTATGAGAGCATCACTGAAATTAGTGCTAAATTCACGCAAAGGCAATAGTATAAAAGATTTTCAATCCATCCTCCTATTGTAGAAAAGAAGAATATTTTCTGATATTGAAAAATCAAAGCTGTTTGTTATTCCTAACTCTCTGGGTAAGCTAAGTGAAGTTTTGAATGAAAGATAGAACTCATTTTTAGGTTCATCTTCATCAGCTAAAGCAACGATAACAAATATCGTTTCAGTGTTTTCCACGAGGAATGTCTTAATGATTCACAACAGTTACGTTTCCTCACACGTTGATTTGTAATTAATCAGGGCAAGGCACTACTAAACTCACTCATGAATTAGGAACTAATACACCTGATGGTATGAGTCTTGTGACGGTTTCGATAGTTCGCTTCGACAGTTCACAAATAATGTATGGCCCTCTAATTACCTAGCGATATTTTGCGTGCTAACAAAATATTTCAAATCTGAAAAGCAAATTATATCAAGTTAATCATTCGTCAAGTTTGGCTTCATCGAGGGTAATGAATTATGGCAACAGTCGTCGGCAACGGTAGAAGAAACAGGCTCAGAGGAACACGCTTTGATGACCTCCTTCAAGGATTGGGAGGAGACGACCTTCTTCAAGGGCTAGGTGGCGAGGACTTGCTGGAAGGCGGCACTGGTAATGATGAGCTCGACGGTGGAGGTGGGGACGATCGCCTTGACGGTGGCGGCGGCAGCGATACCCTGGATGGCGGTAGCGGCGACGATCGGCTCGATGGTGGCGGCGGCAATGATACCCTGGATGGCGGCAATGGCAGCGATCGCTTGGATGGAGGAAGTGGTAACGATACCTTGCTGGGCGGCGGCGGCGACGATGTCCTGGATGGCGGCGGCGGCAATGACCTCCTCGACGGGGGGACTGGAGCCGATGTCATGCGAGGTGGCGCGGGGAATGACACCTACATCGTTGACAACGCGGGCGATCGCGTTCAAGAAAATGCGGGAGAAGGAACTGACACGATTCAAGCGTCCGTCAATTACTCTCTCGGCAACAATGAAGAGAACTTGACGCTCACGGGAAATGCTGTGAGTGGAATCGGCAATAGTCTGAACAACGTCATTCAGGGCAACAACGCCAACAACAGCCTGAATGGACAGGGCGGAAACGACACCATTAACGCTGGAGCAGGCAACGATGTCGTTAATGGAGGAGCAGGCAACGACGTCGTTAATGGCGATGATGGTGCAGATACGCTGCAAGGTGCTGATGGGAGTGACATTGTGTCCGGTGGAGCCGGAAATGATCTGATTGGCGGAGGAACAGGCAACGACATTCTCTTGGGTGGCGATGGGAATGACCTGCTTAATGGAGAAGCAGGCGCAGACCAAATGTATGGGGGCTTGGGAAATGACACGTACATTATTGACTCTCTAAATGATGAGGTGTTCGAAGTTCCCGGCGGAGGATTCGATACCGCTTTTTCCTCGGTGACCATTAGTGCGATCGCCAATGTCGAACAAATCGTTCTCACTGGCACAGGTAACATTGGTGCCACGGGAGACAACACCAACAACTCAGTCATTGGAACGACAGGCGACAACGTCCTGAATGGCCTGGGAGGAAACGATACCCTGCTTGGCGGCGATGGCAATGACACCCTAGATGGAGGAGACGGCAACGATGTACTCAACGGCGGCGCAGGCAATGACGTCCTACTCGGTGGGGCAGGCAATGACGCAATCAATGGTGACATTGGCGACGATCAGATTGACGGCGGAGACGGGGATGACTCCATAGCTGGCAGCGACGGAAACGACACCATCAATGGTGGTGAAGGCGACGACTTCATTGATGGAGGCACAGGAAACGACGTTATTGACGGGCAGGGTGGTAATGACATCCTCCTAGGCGGAACAGGTAACGACACCCTATCCGGCGGTGACGGTAACGATCGCCTGGAAGGAGGCGAAGGGGCGGATACGCTGAATGGCGGCGCAGGCGATGATACCTACATCTTAGATGGCATGGACACCGTCAATGAGTCCGCGCTGGGAGGACTCGACACCATTTTGGTGGGTGAAACCGTTGACCTTAACTCCTTTGCCAACATTGAAAATGTGATTCTGACAGGTGATCAGGACATTGATGCGTTCGGTACAAACTCCAGCGACACGGGCAACACCCTCATCGGAAATAGCGGCAGGAACCTGCTCTCAGGTCGGGCTGGAAACGATTACCTGGATGGAGGCGCGGGTGCCGATAACCTCTCAGGAGGCATTGGAGACGACACCTATATTGTTGATGACATCGGTGATGTCGTCGATGAAGTATTTAACGGTGGAACAGCTGATCTCGTTCGCACCAACCTGAAGAGCTACACGCTCAGCGCTAACGTTGAAAACTTAGAGCTGACCGGGGCCGGAAACCTGATTGGAATTGGGAATAACCTCAATAACACCATTACAGGTAGCGAAGGAACCGATAACCTCAGTGGCGAAGATGGCGACGATGTTCTCAACGGTTTAGGGGGTGACGATGTTCTCGATGGAGGACTCGGTACAGACACCCTCAACGGTGGTCTGGGCAACGATGTATACGTCATTGACGATACCCTCGACATTATTAACGAGAACCCCAACGAAGGCACAGATACGGTGTCTGCCAGCATCGACTTCGACCTCAGTGCCCGAGGCACGAACGTCGAGAACTTAGTTCTTGCTGGAGGGCAAGGCAACATTAACGGCACTGGAAACGAGTTAAACAACTTCATCCGGGGGAATGAAAGCGACAACATCATTGATGGTGGGTTGGGAGAAGATACCCTTGAGGGCGGCGCTGGGAGTGATACCTATCGCGTCAACAGCATCAACGATGTTGTGATTGAAGAAGATGATGATCCGGGCATTGATGTTGTCATCTCCACCAATGACTTTAATCTGTCGCAAAACGGTCTCAATGTTGAGAATCTGTTCTTAGAAACCGGGGCAGGAGAAATTAGTGGCATTGGGAACAACTTAGCCAACACGTTGCAGGGCAATGAAAGCAACAACAACCTGACGGGTCTCGGCGGGGATGACACCCTGGATGGAGGAGCCGGAGCCGATACGCTGACAGGCGGCACGGGCAACGACACCTATTTCGTTGATGATGTGAATGACCTGATCGTTGAAGCCGCCGGAGAAACGGGTGGGTTTGATACCGTCTTTATCTCGGCGGGCAGCTTTGACATCGGCACCAATGCTCAAAACGTTGAAAGCATTATTCTTGTTGGAACTGCACCCATTACCCTGACGGGCGATGCGTCTGCCAATACGCTGATTGGTAATGATGGTGACAATACGCTCAACGGACAGGGCGGCAACGATACCCTCGACGGTCGGGGTGGCAATGACATTCTCAATGGGGGAACGGGCAACGACTCCCTCACGGGTGGAGCAGGCACCGATACGCTATCGGGTGGCCTCGGAGACGATCGCTACTTTGTCGATGAGAATGACACGATCATCGAAAATCCCAACGAAGGCACGGATTCTGTTTTCGCGGAGTCGAACTTTACCTTAAGTAACAACGTCGAAAATTTAACCCTCACCGGAGCGGGTAATTTCAATGCCACCGGAAACACCGGAAACAACACCCTCACCGGAAACAGCGGCAACAACACACTGAATTCTGGTGGCGGCGGCGTTGACACGCTCATTGGTAGGGCCGGAGATGATACCTACGTCATCGACAGTAGCAGTGATGTGATTGTTGAGAACGTTGGAGAAGGCAATGATACGGTTCTTTCTCCGGTGTCGTTCGTCTTGGGGAACAACATTGAGAACCTGACGCTGACAGGGACGAATGCCGTTAATGGAACAGGCTCAGACGGCATCAACACCATTATTGGAAACGATGCCAACAATATTCTTCTGGGCTTAGGGGGCAATGATGTCATTAGCGGTTTGGGTGGAGACGATCGCCTCGACGGTGGAGCGGGCATTGATTCGCTGACCGGAGGCACAGGGAACGACACCTACGTCATTGATAACAGTAGTGACGTAGTCATTGAGAATGCGGGCGAAGGTACTGCTGATGCAATTGAGTCGTTCATCACCTATGACTTGTCCGTTAAGGCTCCAAATGTCGAAAACTTGACTCTGGTCGGCGGCAGCATCATTGATGGAACCGGAACCAATCAGGCCAACACTATTACCGGAAATAACGCGAGAAACATTCTCCAGGGATTAGACGGTGACGATGTCATCCTTGGGGGAGATGGCAACGACGAGCTCAACGGCGGTACGGGAAGCGATACGCTGGCTGGGGAAGATGGAGATGATACCTATATCGTCGATGTCAGCACCGATATCGTTATCGAAGCAGCGGATGAAGGTATTGACCTTGTTCGTTCTAGTGCTTCGTTCCAACTGGGAAGTGACGTGGAGAACTTGATTCTGACCGGATCGAGTCCGATTAACGGGACTGGTAACACCCTTTCGAACACGATTCAAGGAAACTCCGCCAATAACCAACTGGATGGCGGGGCTGGATCGGATACGCTCATTGGGGGCGCGGGCGATGACACCTACATCGTTGATGATTCCGGGGACGATGTTCAAGAAAACATCAGTGCTGGAACAGACACCGTCATTTCCAGTGTCGATTATGAGCTGGTCGATCATGTCGAGAACCTGACCCTGACAGGCAACCAAAACCTCAACGGAACTGGAAATGCTCTTGGCAACACGATTACTGGCAACGACAGAAATAACATTCTGGATGGGCAAGAAGGGGATGATGTTCTGATTGGGGGACTCGGCAACGATACGTTCATCGTCGATTCCATCGGTGATGTTGTTGATGAAACGACTGACGCAACGGGCATCGATCGCATTGAGTCGAGCGTGTCGTACAGCCTGGACACTGTCACCAGCGGCAATGTTGAGAACCTGACCTTGACGGGATCTGACAACATCGACGGCACTGGAAATGCCCTCAACAATACCATTCTGGGGAACTCCGGGGATAACATTCTCGATGGTGGCACTGGAGCCGATGAACTGACGGGGGGCGATGGAAATGATACCTATCTTGTTGATAATGCGGGCGATCGCGTCTCTGAGGCGGGGGCATCCGGCATTGACGAAGTTCAATCCACCGTCACCTTTACCCTGGGAGAAGGCATTGAGAACCTGACCCTAGCCCCCGGCGCAGGGAACATCAACGGAACAGGGAACGCCTTACAAAACACCATTATCGGAAACGAAGGCAACAACGTTCTGGACGGGAAGGCCGGGGCCGATGTTCTCGATGGAGGCGATGGGGATGACACCTATGTCATTGACGATGTCGCAGACCAAATCATCAACGAAAATGCGACCAGTGGCACAGAGACCGTCCGCTCTAGCGTTACCTTTACCTTGGCCGACAACCTGGAGAACCTGACGCTGACGGGCACAGCCGCCATCAACGGGACTGGAAATGCCGTTGCCAACACGATTATTGGCAACAGCGCAGCCAACCGCATTGATGGTGAGGCGGGCGCGGATACCCTCCAGGGCGGAAATGGCGACGATACCTATGTCATTGATGATGTGGGAGATGTGGTAATCGAAACCAATGGAGGAGGCACCGCAGACACCATTGAGACCTCGATTCAACTCACCAACCCCTTGTTCGAGAATGTTGAGAACGCCATTCTGCTGGGGAATGCAAATCTGAATTTGACGGGAAATGCGATCGCCAACTCCATTCAAGGAACCAGCGGCGAAAACCAGCTCTTTGGCATGGGCGGCAATGACATTCTCAATGGTCAAGGCGGTAATGACACCCTGGATGGCGGCATCGGAGCCGACATCCTGATCGGTGGAGATGGCGATGATATTTACATCGTCGATAACGTGGGTGATGTTGTTAACGAGAACGGTACAGGAACCGACACGGTTCAATCCAGCGTCAGCTTTACCTTGTCAGACACCGTTGAAAATCTCACCCTGACGGGCACAGCTGATATCAACGCCACTGGAAACGGCTTCAGCAACTCGTTAATCGGCAACACAGGCAACAATACACTGCTCGGCCTGGGCGGCAACGACACCCTTGAGGGCGGCGATGGGAACGATCGGCTGGACGGCGGAGAAGGCTTAGATGTTCTGATTGGCGGGAATGGCAATGACTTCTACATCGTTGATAACGTCGGAGACTCCGTCGATGAAACGGGAACCGATGGCATCGATACAGTTCAGTCCAGCGTAGCCTTTAGCTTGACACCGTGCGATAACATCGAAAACGTCATCTTGATTGGGACGGATAACCTGAATCTGGTCGGCAATGAACTCGCCAACACCCTCACAGGCAATAGCGGCAACAATATCCTAGAAGGACTCGGCGGCAATGATGTTCTCAATGGTTTGGGCGGTGACGACATCCTGGATGGAGGATCTGGCAACGACACTCTCGTTGGCGGAGAAGGTAATGACACATACATTGTCGATGCCGTTGGAGATACGGTTACTGAAACCGTAAGTGGCACTTTGGGCGGTACGGACACGGTCGAATCTGAAGTTGACTTTACGCTTGGGCCAAATCTAGAAAACTTGCTGCTTGTCGAAGGTTCGATTGCGGTTAATGGAATTGGCAATGGCCTAGACAACCAGATAACTGGCAACTCCAACAACAATAGCCTGCAAGGCGGTGCGGGGAACGATACGCTCATTGGTAATGACGGAGACGACAACCTGCAAGGCGGTCTGGGCAATGACCTGCTTGAAGGCGGTGCAGGCAACGACACCCTGGATGGAGGGTCGGGTAACGATACCTTCGATGGAGGAACGGGCAACGACACCTACATCGTCGATACCGTCGGAGACAGTGTGACCGAATCCACCACAGGCAGCACAGGCGGCGTTGACCTCGTTCAGTCTGAAGTCAGTTTTGTGTTGGGAGCAAACTTAGAAAATCTAACGCTGACCGGAACTGAGAACATCAACGGAACGGGGAATGAACTCAGCAACACGATTCTAGGCAATGGCGGAAACAACACGCTCACAGGCGGTGCGGGCAACGATGTACTCACGGGCAATGCGGGCAATGACATCTTAGATGGCGGCCTCGGGGACGATACCTTGACGGGTGGAGCTGGAGATGATGTCTTCATCGTGGATAGCCTGAGCGATGTCTTTATTGATGCGACGGCAGGTGCAGGGGGCGGTACCGATCGCGTCGAATCGAGCGTGAACGTTGACTTGAGCGCTAACACCAATGTGCAAAACATTGAAAATCTGACACTCACGGGAACAGGAAACGTCAATGGAACGGGGAACGCCCTCAACAACACCCTCATCGGCAATACGGGCAACAACATTCTCATCGGCAATGCCGGAGACGATGTTCTGTCAGGTGGAGCGGGCAACGACACGCTTGACGGTGGACTCGGCGATGATGAATTGTCGGGTGGCCTCGGCGACGATACCTACCTCATCGACAGCGCGACCGACACCATCATTGAAAACTCCGGAGAAGGCACAGATTTAGTTCAATCGTCGGTTACCTTCTCACTCGATGGCACGGCAGTTGAGAACTTGACCTTAACGGGCTCAGCGGACATCAACGGAACCGGAAACGAACTGAACAATACGATTCTGGGGAATTCCGGTGACAACCGAATTGATGGCGGCACGGGGGCAGACGTGCTCGACGGTGGCGACGGAGACGATGTCTACATTGTGGATAATGCAGGCGATCGCGTCTCTGAAACTAATGCTGACCCCGGAACGGGAGGCATCGATCGGGTTGAGGCGACCGAAAGCTTCATTTTGGGAGAGAACGTTGAGAACCTGACTCTGATTGGAGCCAACAATATTGATGGAACGGGGAACGTTCTCAACAACACCATCATCGGCAACAGTGGCGACAACATTCTGTCGGGCGACCAAGGGGATGACGTTATCGACGGGGGACTCGGCGATGACATCATGACCGGGGGCAGCGGCAACGACATCTTCACGGTCGATAGCAGCAACGATCAGGTAATTGAAAATGCTGGCGGTGGCACCGATGTGGTGAACTCCTCCGTGTCGTTTGCGATCGCCGAGAACTCTGAAATCGAGACCCTGAATTTACTGGCAGGGGCCGGAAACATTAACGGGACTGGAAATGAGCTGACCAACACCATCGTGGGGAATGAAGGTGCAAACCGATTGGATGGCGGAGCTGGAGCCGATGACCTGACGGGCGGCGACGGTAGTGACACCTATGTGGTGGATAATGCAGGCGATATCGTCAATGAAGCTGGAAACGGCACTGACCTCGTTATCTCCAGTCTCTCCTACGATTTAAGCGCTAATCCAGTGGTGGGTACGACTATTGAAAACCTCACCTTAACGGGTACTGAGGATTTGAATGCCACCGGGAATGATCTGGCGAACACCCTCACGGGTAATGCTGGCAATAACGTAATCAACGGGGGGCTCAACGCTGACCGAATGATTGGCGGCGCAGGTGATGATAGCTACGTGGTTGACAATGCGGGCGATCGCATCGTTGAGAGTCTCAGCGGAGCGGCGGGTGGAACCGATACCGTCACCTCATCCGTCACCTTTGTCCTAGAGGCCAATGTCGAAAACCTGATTCTGACGGGAACCGCAGCCAACGGAACGGGTAATGAAGAAGACAACAGCATTCAAGGAACAACGGGTGTAAACCTCCTGGTCGGCAACGGAGGAAACGACATCCTTATCGGGGGTGCTGGAAATGATGATTTACGGGGGGGAACAGGAGATGATTTCCTTGATGGTGGTGTAGGGAGCGATCGCCTTGAAGGTGGCGCAGACAGCGATACCTACATTGTCGATAATGCCGGAGATACCGTCATTGATACCAGTGGTGCCAATGACTTAGTTCAATCTTCCGTCACGTTCTCCCTTGATGGCACAACCATCGAAAGCCTGACATTGACGGGAACCGCCGATATCAATGGAACGGGCAACAACCTGAACAACACCATCATTGGAAACAGTGGCGCAAACGTCATTAATGGCGGAACAGGCGCAGATGTGATGAATGGTGGTGCAGGGGACGATGAGTACACCGTTGATAATGCAGGGGATGCGGTCATCGAAGAGTTGACCAATCTAGAAGGCGGCGGCTTGGATACGGTGAACGCACGCGTCAACTTCGTCCTGGGCGACAATCTCGACAACCTCACCCTTATCGGTTCCAATGACATTACCGGAACTGGAAACAACCTCGCGAACACCATCATCGGTAACACGGGGGATAACATCCTCAACGGAGGACTGGGAGCCGATACGTTAGATGGTGGTGAAGGAAACGATATCTATATCGTGGACAACACCAGCGATGTGGCTGCGGAAACTGTGGTCAGCCTGCCAGGAGAATTTGACGAAGTTCAATCGACCGTCACCTTCACCCTCGGAAACAATATCGAAATCTTGAGGCTATTGGGGAGTGCCGACCTCGACGGTACGGGGAATGCGCTAGACAACACCATCTATGGTAACGATGGGGCCAATATTCTAAATGGAGGGGCTGGCGCTGACCGCCTTGAAGGCGGAAACGGAAACGATACGTACAGTGTCG
>JAYKJC010000021.1:0-8032 GCA_035285885.1 Leptolyngbyaceae cyanobacterium
GCCGAGCGGGTGTAATTCCAGAACCAGGCGATCGCCCCCGCGACGGCGGAACCAATTGCGATAATAACGCCAATATCGAGAGTCATCGCCCCTTACCTCACAAAACCATGGTGAATGGATAAGCCCCATTCGAGACACTTGAATGCATATCCAGCACTTCTCAATCCAAAATCTAAAACCGTTCGACTGCGCTCACGACGAAGTCTAAAATTCAAAATCGACCGTTCCTGATGTTTCGATTAGAGTTCCCGGCGTCAAGCAATCCATTCATGCTGAGCAGGCTCAGATTTTCGGGGCTACTTTTTGAGCGAATCATTCCGTAAGTTATCACTCTGTATACAGTTACGAAATCTCCCTAGAAAGCGACCCCACATCATAGTTTGATTCCGTAAATACTTATCACACAATCACTTACGGAATTTTGAAGGAATAGGAGAGAAGGGCGTTTGCGAAGCATAGCCTTTGGCTAATTGCCCAATAAAAAACCTGCCACTCCGGACAGGCGAAGTTGTTCTGGTTTTGTTGTGTCATGGAGGGTGAACCATGAGTGATTCAACCGTACTATCGATCTACTTAAAGAGAAAAGTTTGAATCGAATAACTCCCAAAGCAGGCCGACACATTATCATTGGCTCATCTCATTGCATGGTGAATCATGCTTGATTAATCTACACTTTGTGCGTCCCTCACTTCGCTCTTGGCCGCCATGAGCGGATGAGCATCTGAATCTCATCGGGCGATCGCCCCCTCAACAGGTGACGCCCAATCTCGCACGCCCTCGCATCCGCGATTCGCGTCCCCACAGCACCCCCCGGAACGTGCATCGAGAGCACTACTTTAGATCCAGAATTCACCACATAGCGGTAATATCGCTTGCCGTGACTCGGCACCCCATAGATCGAATGGCTGCATCGATGGCCACTCCACAACACCTGAATCGCTTCACTATGTCGATGTTGTGCCACCATAACGTTGAACCGATGGGGTAAGTTATCACCCCTTGGCCGCACTCTTCTCCTTTAGCCACTCTTTCCAGGTTCCATCAACAAACTTTTGATGAATCTGGCTCACCTGAAGACCATAGCGATCCATATCCTCAATCGCCTTCTTCAACTCAGATTTATCAATCTCTAAATGCTCCGCATAAAAGTCTAGCCCCTGTTGAATCTCATCCTGATTCGCATCAGTCCTCGCTACCAAAACGTTTCGGGCGAAACCCGATTTATTCTGACGCTGCACAAATGCCCAGTGCAAAAACTTTGCATGGTGATAAGGCCCAAGCTCACCCGACTGAATTCGCGTGCTCTGCTTCATGACGATTTCATTCACTCTTCACCTCCATCTTGCTGCAACGGTGTAGCAAATACAATGCAACATTGCACGAACAACGCTTGTACTAATTTACACGTACTGCTATATTATTTTCAACATTGCACCAAATAAACAGCAAAGATGGTGCAATGTTGAAAATAAGTGGAGGAAATATGAAATTTTCTGTGACAAGATTTAATGACTTCTCGCCAGGATTTGACCAGCGGCAAAACCTTTCTGATGGAGCGATTCCTCGTTGGCAGCGGCCATCCATGCACGTCATTCGCATTGCCAGCAGAGATACCCCTTCTGTTGGCAATCCACAACTGTGTGGAGGTTCCCGTTGCACCAGCAAACCATCGTTCGGCAAGAGCTGACGTTCATCTGTGGTTGGGATGGAAAAGGCTACACTCTCCTAATTACTATTGGTCACAACATCTGGATCTATGCGGACTATTTATTCAGCTTTGAAGCAATTGAAGAGCTCATTGATGAATGGATCGAACTCCGAGCAACTGAAGGAACCATCATCGTGCCTCCAAATTATTTGGAGGTAGACCTCACAACACACACCCCAACTAATCCCCACCCATGACGTGATTCACTATCTCAAGGCTCAAGGGGAGAAGCTCGTTACTGATAAAGCGGCAACGCTGAAACCACATCTAGGCAAGTAGCCCCTATCGAAGCACTCAGGACAAGATCGTGCATCCTGAGCAGCCGATATGAGTAAGGGACGCTCAACGCAAAGCGCCCCCGAGCGTAAAGCCGAGAGCGCGATGTGCTAACGCCGAACTGTTAACTCAAACTACAACTCACATTGAATCAATAGGCATTCAGGTGGTCGATGAATGTCTATCAACAGACCAACGCTAGATGATGTTTTGGCAGAACGACTCTAGCACAGCGTTCGCAAAACGCACCATGGGTGGTCACCTCTGTTTAAACCACTTAAACCACGGGGCGATCGCCCTTGTCCCCTTATCCACCGAAAAACTGAAGGTACATGGCTTAGCACAAACAATCACCGATAGCCCTTAGCCCTCTTATGACAGACGGTTAAGTGCTGTTGGTGTCCAAAGCTAACAGTATCGGGGTGCTGACTTGAATCAAATGTGGCCTGGTAAGGCTGGAACAGAATGATGGGCAGCACAGCAGGCTTAACCTATAGAGGTCAGCACCTTGGTTAAAATCCTTACGGTTTCAGGGCAGTGTGGCCTCTATAGCAGGCTTGATCTAAGGAATGACGACCATATAGGGATTCCAAATGAAAATAGCAGGTTTAGATGTAGGCAAAACATCCGTAGATGTTTGTGTTTTGTCGTCCGATGAGTTAACTGAAGTTAGCGAACTCAAGGATTTTGCTAGATCATACAAGCCTCTAAAGCTTAAGACCAGGGCAGAAGACATAGAGCTGTTACTCAGCCTAGAGGTAGACTTTTACGTCTTAGAACCCACCGGGTGTTACTCCTATACCTGGTGTGATATTTTCGAGAAATACGATCGGGCCTATAAGCTTGCATCACCCACACGCGTAAGGAACTACGCCAAGTATCAAGGCATTATCAACAAATCCGATCGAAACGATTGTGTAGCCATCACCGCCTATTCACTCGACAATGCACATAAGTCAAATGCATTTCTTAAAGCCGAGCGGGTTGAAATCCGCGAGATGTTCCTATCTCTACGATCGACAGTCAAAAGCAGAAACCCACTAGAAAATCGTTTAGGCCAGCGACTAGGGCGAGAGGTTCCAGAACTATTGAAAACGTTCGAGCAACTCTACAGGAGTTGGCTAGAACCGCCATCAGCTATGCTTTTTTCCCTGGCGGGGCTTCCGATAGAAGATCGAAAAGACCAGTACAAATCACGTCGTGAAAAGATGATCGCCAATACGATCGGCATTGGCATCACCAAACATACGCGAGACATGGCAGAACAGCTTATCCGTTTTCAGGAAATGGAGCTGGGATTAGAGGAACAGCTTGAAGATGAGTTGAAAACCGAATGTTATCAGCCATACATCAGAGTATTCAATCGGTTCAAGATGCCAAAGAAGATACAAGCTGCGATCCTCAGCAGAATCTATCCAATCGAAGACTATTTAGACGAAGACGCAAAGCCCCGTATCGAATATGTCATATCTAAAACAGGCAAGCGCAGCAAACGCGATCGTAGCGAGGCCGCGTTTAAGTTATCCCTTGGAATGGGCAAAATCCTTCATCAATCTGGCAACAAAACCTCATGGAAAGCTGGGGGAGCCCAGTACGCTCGTACAGCACTCTGGCAGTACATTAAAACAATCATCGTTATCCAACGCCGGAAGTCCAACCAAAAAGACTTAATCCCTATACTGGAAGAAGCCTACCGTCCACATCCAATGACAGTGATCGAAGGAGTAATGACCTCTCAGCCTTGGGAGAATCAGCCGCTGATCAACAAGTTGTCAGAAGAAAGTGGTGATACCTTTGAAGTATCAAAGCTAAGGCTGCATTATGAATTCCAACCAGTCGGCAAAAAGGGCGATCGCCGAGTCAGTGCCACTGCCGGAAAAGCTTGCCGAATGCTCTACAAACAACTCATTCAATTACCAAACACTCAATTGGGTAGAGGCCACTAGAAACTGTATCTCAGAAAAGCCTTCTGAATGCATGATACTCCACTACTGATCTTAAAATCTTTAGGGCGTATAGGTTTTTGAACCATTGTTCCTATGCCATTTTCTCTGTTCATTTTTTATTCACTTCAGACGCGTTTGTAACTATGTTTACAGGACTGATCCAAGCAATCGGCAAGATTTCTCAACCCTCTAGCACCGAACTTTACGTTTCTTGGGATACACAACGGTATTCTCGCGTGGGCGAAGGAATCGCGATGGGAGACAGCATTGCGGTGGATGGAGTCTGCCTGACCGTTACACGAATCATGCCTGATGGATTCATTGCTGATGTGTCTCCAGAAACACTCAGCCGAACAACGCTGAGCCAAGACCACATGGGGCAGTGTCCCGTGAATTTAGAAAGTTCTCTACGGGTGGGCAGTAAAGTCGGGGGACATTTTGTCACCGGGCACATTGATGGCGTGGGCTATTTGAGCGCTGCCACCCGGACAGCGACCTCTTGGGAAATGAGTTTTGACGTTCCTGACCAACGTATCGCTCGATACATTGTCCCGAAGGGCAGCATCGCCATCAATGGGGTCAGTTTGACGGTGGCAGACTGCAACGGGTCGGGCAATTGGTTTAAGGTAGCGGTCATTCCCGTGACGTATCACGACACCAATCTTCAGTTCCTCGTTCCAGGGAGCCGGGTCAACCTTGAGGGCGATGTGCTGGGAAAATATGTGGAGAAATTCATGCGGGTTTCCCCGTCCAGTGTGGCTTCTAACCTGATGGCAAATGGTGAAGACGCATCGCCCAATGCGAATGGAGCGGCTGATGGCCACGGCTCAGATGAGTGGGTCACTTCTGAATTTTTGGCCGAGCACGGATATTCTTGAAGCATGTCGGCCCACCCTGCACTTACAGCACAGGCCGTGATGTTAACGCTGGAGGAGCCAAAACGATTTGTTCGACCTGGGGAAGATGACCGAGCCATTGAGTGGCGATCGCCCCAAATCGTTCTGGCTGATGGCTGACATAGTATTCCACCACAGGTGTGGAGGGAGCGGTAGGATTCGCCAAGCCGAGGATGTGGAGTTCGTGGGCGATCGCCTCAGCCACATGCACCGCCGGATCGACCTGAATGATGGATGGAGAGAGGATCTGATCGATCACGGGTTTCAGGTGCGGGTAGTGGGTGCATCCATAAATCAGGGTATCGATGCCATGAAGCAAAAGCTCCTGCAATCGACTCGCCACAATCGCCATCGTCTCGGGTTCGTAGATTCGGTTCGACTCAATAATCGGCACAAATTCTGGACAGCCCACTTCCCATACATTAACCGCAGGGTTATTCTCACGCATGGCTTGGGTATAGCAGCGACTCGCCGCTGTCGCTGGCGTAGCAATCACGCCAATTCGTTTTCCGTGGCGGGCAGCAATACGAGCGGCTGGGAGAATGACGCCCAGCACAGGCAGGTCAAATTCGTCTCTCACATGGTCGAGGGCCAGCGCTGAACTGGTATTGCAGGCCATCACCACCATCTTGGTGCCCCGTGACTGCATCCACGTCAAGATCTCTCGCACGAACTGAATAATTTCTGACTGAGAGCGCGTGCCGTAGGGTAAGCGGGCCGTATCCCCGAAGTAGAGAAGAGATTCATGGGGCAATCGACGGGCGATCGCCTTCAACACCGTTAAACCGCCCACGCCACTATCGAAGATGCCGATAGGTGCTTGTTCCAGGGCATTGAGAGACATTGAATGGGTAGGGTGAATCATTGGGCGATCGCGTTTCATGAAAATATGCTGTGCCTCACTCGCTAATGTAAACCTATGTGAACCCAGCGGTGATTAGCAGACAGCATATCAGAAGAATCAGCAGACGTATCAATCTTTCCCGCTCATCGTCTCAACAGGGCCACTTTCCAAGACCGATTTTGATTCATCAGCAACGGCGATCGGCTCAACCTCCTGATTAAAGACCACTCTCAGCAACGGCGGAGCAACAAACGTCGTCATAATCACCATCACAATAATGGCGGCTTCCAAGGACTCAGACAAGATGCCACTGGCTGAACCTACCCCCGCAAAGACCAGTCCGACTTCTCCCCTCGGAACCATGCCCACGCCGATCGCCAAACGGTTAATGGCTCCTTGCCCAAATACGGTAAATCCAGTAATCACCTTACCGACGATGGCCACCACAATCAAAAATGCAGCCATAATCAAGCCTTCTCGGTTACTCGGGTCCGCAGGATTGAGCACACTCAGGTCAGTGCCCGCTCCAACCACCACAAAGAACACAGGCACCAGCATGTCTGCCACCGGAATCACCTGCTCTTCTAGCTCGCTCCGCTTATCGGTTTCTGCCAGAATCAGACCCGCTGCAAACGCCCCCAGAATGGACTCCAAGTTAATTGCTGAAGCGATGTAAGACAGCGTAAAAGCAAAAACCATCGACGACAGGAGCAACTGGCCTCGGGTCTCCATGCGTTCGACCAGGGCCACAAAAAATGGCGACAGCAAACGGCCAATCAAAATTGCACCAATCAGAAACGCCGCCGCCCCGCCAATGAGATACAGAATATTGAGAACATCAATTTCACCCGTCTTCGCCAAGCTTGCGACAACCGCCAGCACGATAATGCCCAGCACATCATCCAGAACTGCCGCCCCGATGATAATCTGCCCTTCCTTCGAGCTGAGTTGCTGAATTTCGGCCAGCACCTTCGCCGTAATGCCGATACTGGTCGCAGTCAGCGCCGCTCCTGCAAAGACAGCGGGAATCGTCGGCGTACCAAACAACGCGATCAGTCCTGCTGTGCCCAACGCAAAAGGAGCCACGACTCCAATAACCGCCACGATCGCGGCCTGCGGGCCCACCCGAATCAACTCCTTCAAATCGGACTCAAGCCCAATTTCAAAAAGCAGGAGAATCACCCCGATTTCAGACAGAACTGAGACAACCTCACTTTGGGCTTCAAAGACTTGTCTTGAGATTTCAACAGGCAAACCTGCGGTGCTTTGCAAGAATGTGATGATGAGAGAATCCGTTCCTTCTGCGAGCCCTTCTGGAAAGACAATCAGCTTCAGAACAGAAATTCCAACAACGACCCCCCCGACCAGTTCTCCCAAGACAGGAGGCAAGTTCAACCGAGCGCACAGCTCCCCAAACAGCTTGGCTGCCACGTACACAACAATCAGACTGATGAGCACCGCTGCAAGCACAAAAGAACCAACCTCAGCTTCAGAAACTTCGGCAGCAGCGAGCAACGGGGCAATTGGAGACATTGCGGAGATGGGTGAAAAGAATGAAATTGACATTAAGCAGGTGCAAACGCAACAGAGTAAATCAATTAATTGTAGTCAATCGGCGAATGAATCATGAATCAATCAACAAACGCTAGGGTAGCGGGCAATCTCTGTGATCCAGACTCTTTATTCAGAGGATTGGATTGTATGTGAGTGCGGGCAATCTATCCGCACTCATACAGAGAGATCCAGACTCAGTTGCCAGACTCAGTTGAATGAACACATGAATAAACACAATCACGATAGCAATTCTGCCTCAATTCAGTGATCACCTTTACCTATGGGTGACTTTATCATCCACTGCCATTAATCCAACCAAGCATCCGCACAGAATCACCGTCTTGGGGCGATCGCCCCTCAAAAACACACGATTATTCCCCTCACTATGGAGTCCGAGATGATCCTGGTTCAGTTCAATCTACTACAAATGATTAAATCTCCTCCCCTGAGATGGCTTAAACACGGAAGAATGGATGGCTGTACTGGACGAAGGAATTTGCCCTAAAATCTTCATGGAGTCACTTGCAGACTTCTCTAGAACTTGAATGGCTAACCACTAAGACGTAGCATCCGGAAGAAAAATCTGCATAATTTGAAGAAACTAGAATGCTGCGCTCCCCGCCCCCCTGTTTGAGCGACTATGAGTGACGTTTTCATTTCCTACTCCCGCACAGATAAAGCCTTCGTTGAGACCCTGCATCAAGCGCTGAAAGAGAGCACATATGAGGCGTGGGTCGATTGGCAAGATATTCCGCTGACGGCTGACTGGTGGAAGGAAATTGAAGCAGGGATTGAAGCCGCCGACACC
>JAYKJC010000022.1:0-5998 GCA_035285885.1 Leptolyngbyaceae cyanobacterium
GCGATTCAGGGATTCGAACTTCGGGCAGCGACTGCAATATAGAGAGCATTAGCGAATAAGGTGCATTGGTTATGACTCAAGTCTTTCAGGCCAAGACAATTTACACAATGAACGCAGCGCAGCCAACCGCTACTCACATTGCGGTATCGGATGGCAATATCGTTGCAATTGGCGGCATAGAGGATGTGAAACACTTATCTGATCATGTTGATATGAGCTTCGCAGACAAGGTGCTTTTACCAGGCTTTGTGGAGGCTCACAGTCATGCAACTGAGGGTACATTCTGGCGGCACACCTATTGTGGGTTTTTCGACCGCGCGGACCCCGATGGTCGGGTCTGGGCGGGGCTGAAGTCGGTTGCTGAAATCGTTGGGCGCCTAAAAAAGGTTGCTGAGGTGACTGCAGGCTCTCTTACGGGATGGGGTATCGACCCAATCTATTTTAAAAATACCAGAGTTACACGTCATGATCTGGACGAGGTCTCTCGAGAGATACCGGTTGGTCTGGTGCATGCGAGCTGTCATATTGTGAGCGTTAACTCCAAGGCACTTGAGCTTCTTGGGCTGCTACGTACCGGAATCATTCATCCAGGTATAGTGCTTGGAGAAGATGGCTTGCCCAACGGAGAGTTGAGAGGTCCAGAAGCTATTGCCTTGATAGGACCTTCTCTTGGATTTGATAGCGATCTACTAGGTTGTGATGCGGATGGCCTGCGTAAATTTGCCCGGCTCTGTATTCGGAAAGGCGTAACAACTGCCTCGGATTTTGCGAATCCGCTATCGGATAACTTAGTCCAAGCCATGTTAAAGACAACGGCCGAGCCTGACTATCCCATTCGACTAGTTTCTCTCCTGAGATCTCAGGAACTTAGCGGAGAGGCTCTGATACAGCGCGCAAAGGTTCTTAAAGCGCTTAGCACGGAGCGTTTAAGGCTTGGGTCAGTAAAACTTGTTGCAGACGGTTCAATTCAAGGTTTCACTGCACGGCTCCGATCAGGAGGGTATTTTAATGGGGCTCCCAATGGGCTGTGGTATATCTCAAAAGAGAACCTATTAAGCGCGTACATTTGCGCTTTAAAACACGATATACAGATTCACACCCATACGAATGGCGACCAGGCTACCGAGTTGGTAATAGCTTGTATTAAAGAAGCATTGCAACTGTGTCCTCAAGATAATCATCGTTTCGTAATCCAGCACTGCCAGCTAGCGGATGAAGATCTGTTAATCAAAATGAAACAACTAAACGTAAGCGGGAATTTCTTTGCAAATCATGTCTACTACTGGGGGGACCAGCATGCCGCATACACGGTAGGGCCAGATCGTGCAGCACAAATGAATCCCTGTGCGAGTGCGCTGAGACACGGTCTGCAAATTGCCATTCACTCAGATGCACCGATCACTCCGTTAGACCCACTTTTTACTGCTTGGTGTGCTACTTGTCGGGAAACTGCATCGGGCAACATTCTCGGCCCTAATGAATGTATTCAGGTTTCAGAGGCGCTCTATGCAATTACGATGGGCGCAGCTTACACCTTGGGACTAGATCACGAAGTCGGATCTCTAGAGGTTGGGAAAAGAGCTGACTTCGCAGTATTAGAACAAGATCCGTTCATGCGTCAAGCATCGTTTTTACGTGAAGTTTCGGTCTGGGGTACCGTGCAATCGGGAAGAGTTTTTCAGGCTCAGCGGCCAACGTGACGGCGATACTAAATGATTTGCCTGTGGTCTTAGTCGGCGGTTTTCTGGGCTCAGGGAAAACAACTCTCTTAAATAATTTACTTCGAACTGCGGATGGAATTAGAGTTGCTGTACTGGTCAATGATTTTGGTGAAATTTCTATCGATGCCAGTCTTATCAAGTCTGCGGACGGAAATATTCTTCATATCGCTGGTGGCTGCATGTGTTGTTCCTACGGTAACGATCTCGTAGCTGCACTTAGAAAGATTTCAACGAAACGAGACCTGTTTGATCGAGTGCTGATTGAGACGAGCGGAGTTTCGCTTCCTTACGCGATTGCTTGTACCGTCCCATTGATTGCGGGACTCGAACTAAAAGCAACAGTAGTAGTAGTTGATAGTTACTCGCTCTGGAGTCAGCTCGATGATCCGCTGATATCGGATACCGTTCTTAGGCAAATAGCCTCCGCAAATCTCGTCGTGTTGAATAAAGTGGATCGGATTCACGTATCTGCACAGGAGGCATCTCTTTCGCAGTTAAAGAAGATGTGTCCTGAGACCGAAGTCTATGCGACGATTCGATCCGAAATCTCGTGGCAAGAGATTTGCGAGCTGTCTAGCCAACCGAAACTAAGGCAATTATCAAGTATGCCCAGCATTTCGCCTGAAAGTTTGTTTGTAAAGCCCGAGTTTGGGCAAACCGCGGAGGGGCATAATCCTGCGGCGTACGTTGACAGCTTTACTCTGGAGATGCCTGGGCGATATGACTTTGCAGCCCTAGGGAATGCCCTAATCCGATGCGGCTCCGACTTACTGAGGGCAAAGGTAATCGCTCTGAATAAAGAGGGTGACTTAACAGCGCTTAGTTATAGCTCAGATAGCTATGAAACCCTTGATCTTGCTAAAAAGCCCACAACGGCTTACGGGGTCTTCATTTTTCGATCCTCCGTGGACTCCGGTAGGTTTTTGAAAAAAATTATCTCTTTAAGTCTTTCCCAGCCTAAACGATCCGTTCTCGGCTAAGTATTTGTACCTAAGTTACTCTTGCTTGATTGCAGGTGGGGCGTAATTTCTTTACTATGAAAAGATCCCTAAAAGGAGGCAGACGAATGTTGATTCGAAAAATTCAAAAATTTCTAACGCTAGTTTTTACGGTTGGATTAGCCGTGCTACCCACTCAACAGGTATCGGCCCAGGCGGCACCAAAAGCGCCCCCAAAAGCGGCCCCGGCAGCCACTCCGCAACAAGGCGGAACCCTAGTGATGGTGGTTCAGCCGGAACCCCCGACCCTTGCGTCTTTTTTGAGTACAGCTGGTCCAGTGGGCCAAGTTGCTACGAAGGTCTACGAGGGGTTGTTGGAGTACGACTTTAAGTTGGCCCCTCAACCGGGGCTCGCAAAGTCCTGGACCGTTAGCCCTGATGGGAAAACGATCACTTTTAAGCTTCAAGAGAACGTGACCTTTCACGATGGCAAGCCTTTCACCAGCGCCGATGTGAAGTTCACAGTGTTCGATGTCCTTAAAAAATCACATCCCAGAGGTATCAATACCTTTCGTGCCCTAGAGTCAATAGAGACACCGGATCAATACACAGCAGTATTCAAGATGTCAGAGCCGGCTCCTTATATGCTGATGGCGCTGTCAGGTTACGAGTCGCCAATGTTACCCAAGCATATTTTTGAGGCTGGGGACGTTACCAAGCATCCTAATGCAGACCGGCCGATTGGCACTGGGCCGTTCAAGTTTGTGGAATGGCAAAAGGGCCAGTTCATGAGATTTGACAAGAATCCAAGCTATTGGAAAAAAGGGCGTCCATATTTAGACCGCATCGTTGCACGATTTATTGCAGATGGTTCGACGCGTGCGGCGGTTTTAGAAACACAGGAGGCGCATATCGCTGGGTTTAATGCGGTACTACCAGTTGATGTACGGCGCTTGGAAAAGCTTTCGCATATTGGTATGACTACCCGCGGATATGAAATGCAGTCGCCGATTGTAGAGTTGGATTTCAACACCCGAACAAAGCCCTTTGATGATGTCAAAGTACGTCAGGCTGTAGCCTATGCGATTGATCGTAAATTTGTAGTTGATAACATCTGGTTTGGGTTTGGGCGTCCTGCAACCGGACCGATTAACTCTAACTTTAAGGCAAACGGGCTCTACACTGCCGATGTTAAAAAGTACAACGTGCCAAACGGGATCGAAATGGCAAACAAGCTATTAGATGAGGCAGGTTACAAGCGGGGAGCGGGAGGTGTGCGCTTTGAGATAACCCACGATATCACCCCTTATGGTGAAGAATGGCGTCGTTTTGGTGAGTACGTAGCTCAGCAGCTTGGCAAAATCGGAATCAAGGTAACTTTGCGCCAAGAAGATGTTCCTGCATGGCTTCGCCGGATCTACACTAATTACGACTATCAGTTAACAAATAACTGGATCCAGACCCTAGCTGACCCGGTGATTGGAGTGCATAGGCTTTATCACTCCGGCTCGATTCGCCAGGGCACCGTGTTCGTAAATGGCACTCGCTGGAGCACGCCCGAAACTGATAACCTTATGAATCAAGCGGCTGTTGAAATGAACTCTAAGAATAGAGCGAGGATTTATCACGATCTACAAAAACGTATCGTCGACGCAAGCCCAATCGTATTTGTACACGAGCTTGATTTTGTGACTGTACACAACAAGAAAGTAGAGAATTTCTTAGTGAGCCCTTTAGGTCTTTATTCCGCGTTTGATCAGGCCTGGTTACAAAAATAATCTTTGCTTAATTGATTAAGCAACTTAATGGCGGTTAGTAGGCTTCAATACATCCGGCGCCGTCTCTTATTGGCGGTGCCGGTTGTTTTTTTCATTATTGTTCTTAATTTTCTTCTGATTCAGATTGCTCCCGGTGATGCAGCTGATGTTCTGGCGGGCGAGGCAGGGTCAGCTACCCCCGAATACATGGATCAGTTGCGACGTAAGTTTGGCCTTGACCAGCCAATTTATGTTCAGCTCTGGACTTATGTAAGCAACGTCGCTACCTTCGATCTAGGCTTTTCGTTTCGTCATAACAAGCCCGTATCTGAGCTGATTCTCTCACGTCTAGGGCCAACGCTATTGCTAATGGTCTCGGTATTATTGATTTCGGTTTCGATGGGAATTTTGTTGGGGGCAATAGCCGCGCGGTATCTGAACAGATGGCAAGACAACACCATTTCCACGGTGGTGGTTCTAACTTATGCCACCCCGGTATTTTGGGCCGGACTGATGTTGATTGTTTTGTTTTCGGTGAAATTGGGATGGTTTCCGACTAGTGGGATGGAAAAGATTGCGGCTTTTCACACCGGTTTAGCTCGGATTATTGATATTGCCCATCATATGGTGCTACCAGTAATCACGCTCACCCTATTTTATATCGCGCTCTACACAAGATTGATGCGCGCATCGGTGATAGAGCAGTACACGATGGATTATGTGACTACAGCGCGTTCAAAAGGGTTAGGGGAAAAACGAGTGATGTGGGGGCATATCCTTCGTAACGCCTGCCTACCGGTCCTCACAATGGCCGGGATCCAAGCGGGTGCGCTCCTTGGCGGGGCTGTGGTAGTCGAGACAGTTTTTTCATGGCCGGGTTTGGGCTTACTGGCTTACGAGTCTTTGTTCGCACGGGATCTTAATCTACTGTTAGGAATTTTCTTTATTTCCGCATGCCTGGTGGTGTTAGTTAATCTCGCTGTCGATCTCTTATACGCCTCGCTCGACCCACGGATCGAACTGAAATGAGGGATGTTTTTCGTCGATTTGCTCGAAATGTCCCCGCTGTGTTTGGACTTGTAATCCTTGTGTTGGTCATGGGGGCGGCGGTACTCGCACCTGCAATCTATCCGCAGGGCCCATTTGAGATGGTCGGTAGGCCTTTTCTCGAACCGCTTACCGACTACCTCCTGGGTACAGACCAACTAGGACGGGACTTAGGGGCAGGCTTGCTATACGGTGCTCGGATCACATTGCAGATCGGGCTGATATCGACCCTGATAGCAATTTTCCTCGGTTTGACTATTGGGGGTACCGCAGGGTATTTCGGCGGATGGATCGATTCCTTGTTGATGCGTATCACAGAAATTTTTCAAACCATCCCATTTTTCCTATTTGCAATCCTCTTAGTCGCTATTCTTAAGCCAACACTAGGAAGTGTGATTTTCGCGATCGCTGTGGTGTCATGGCCGCCCATGGCCCGACTTGTGAGAAGTGAATTCTTATCAATTCGTAATCGAGAATTTGTCCAAGCTTGTGTCGCTATGGGTATGGGGCATTGGCAGATTATTTTCAAGCATGT